>JADGPC010000001.1 GCA_017882645.1 Streptosporangiales bacterium
AGCTGACGGTCGAAATTGTCGGTGACCGCAGGACCGGCGGCGGCCAGGACCTGCGCGGTGAACTCGTTCTTCTCCGGGCCGCCGAGCGCGATCCTGACGTCGGGCAGGTTGGAGTCCAGCTCGGACGAGCCGTACCTCGGCCCTTCCGGCACCGAGCAGGTCGCGGTCACGCCCTGCCTGGCCAGCGCGATCACCAGGTCCCTGACGGCCTGCCTGGAGCCAGCCCCGGCTTTCAGGTCGCGCGGCGCGAACCCGTCGCTGGCCGGATCGGCCGGGACGATCACCTCGGCCACGCCGATCGCGTGCTGCCGACGCTCACCGGCCTGGCCGGTCAGGGACACCCGCGCGGTGGAGCCGACCCCGAACCACTCGTGGGCCGGATTGTCGAGGGTGAAAGTGTGCTCGGCCACGTCGAGCTCGGCGTCACCGGGCGGTCGGCCGATCACCGACAGTCCGGTCTGGTAAACCGGCAGGCCGCCGGGGACGTTCGTGGCGAACCTGACCCGCAGCAGCCGGTCATGCCCGATCGAGCCGTCGACGTGAGTGCGGAACTCGACCTGGTCGGCGCCATCCCACAGCAGCGTCTCCTGGGTCACCTGCAGGTCGCCGAAGGTGAACCTGGTAACCAGCCGCGAGCCAACCGGGCATCGCTGGATCTGCACGGTGGCATGCCGGTCGGCCGCCCCGCGCCAGCGGCCCTTCTGGCAGAGCAGCCACGGTCCCTCACCCCAGCGCGGGTGAGTGGCGTACTCGTCCTGCAGCACGAGCTCATTCCCGGCGCCGGCGAGCAGCTCGGTGCCCGTGCGGCGGTCGACGATCGAGCGGAGTGAGCCGTTGTCGGTGCTGGCGGCGGTTACCGTGAACGCGTCGTTCTCGATCACCAGGCCGGCCGCGTCCCGCCAGGCGGAAGCTTCGGGCTGGGGGAGGTCGGGTGCCGGTACCTCAGGATCGGGCACCTGCAGCTGCTCAGGCAGCGGTGCCGCGAAGAAGGTCCGGTAGCCCATCGGCGGGAGGTCGGCCGCGCGGAACGTCAGGGTCACGGCCGCGAGCGAGCCGTCGGCGTGCCGGGCCACGCCCTCAGCCAGATAGCTGACCGCGGCGCCGGTGTCGTCGGTCAGGACGACGCCGCCCGCCTCCTGCTCGGCGAACTCCAGCGAGATGCTGGCCAGGCCCGACCTGGGCCACGCCAGCGTGTTGAAGACCACGACCGCCCGTGGCCGCGCGCCGGGTGCCGGCCCGCCGGCGGCAGCGGCGGCGGTATCGGCCAGCCCGGCCAGGTACGCGGCGGCGTCCCGGCGGGTCTGCGCACCGCGCTCGAACGCCTCCCGCCAGCCCGCCAGCAGATCCAGGTAGACCTGGTCGCCCTCGGTGCCGGTGATGGCGTCATGGTGCGCGCCGAACGCCAGCAGCCGCCAGGCCTTGTCCAGGCTCGCCGCCGGGTACGGCGCCCCGGCCAGCCACGCCGCCGTCGCGAGCCGCTCGCCGTCCAGGAGCGCCACCTCGGCGTCGCGCTGGGCCTGCTTGGTATCGATATAGGTGACGTCCTTGCCCGGGTAGACCGGGTTCATGTCCCTGGTCTGCGGCATGAACCACGCGCCGCCCGCCGCCTGCTCGGAGCGCGCGGCGGCGAAGAACTCGCTCGGAACGGCGGTCACGAATCGCGGCCAGACGTAGCTGGCATTCCAGTTCCGGTGGATAGCGGTCGCCCACCTGGACGGCACCACGTGGTCACCGCCGACCGGCAGCAGGACGTTGCGGGTGGCAGCGACCGGGGCAAGCTGGCGGAACTGGGTGTAGGCGTCCTTCTCGGCGGCCGGCAGGTCGGCAGCGTGCTGAGTGATCCAGCCCGCCGAGTAGTGGTTCGGCATGTAGCTCGTGAGCAGGCCCCGGCCATCCGGCGACAGCCACTCGAACTCGGACGGGAACTGCATCTCCTTGTTGCCCAAGCCGGTCTTTTCTGGTCCCCACTGATGGAACGGCCCGCGGGCCCAGGATGACTCGGTCAGGCCCGCCGCGGCCATCAGGCCCGGATAGGACGGATCGAAGCCGAATGCGTCGAGCATCCACGAGGTGGTTGGCGTCGCCCCGAGCACCTCACGCTGGAACGCCAGGCCGTACAGCGCGTTGCGGATGGTCGACTCGGCGCAGGTCAGGTTGGTGTTCGGCTCGTTATAGCTGCCGCCGACGATCTCGATCCGGCCCGCCGAGATGAACGCGAGCAGATCGGCCCTGTCCTGCGGGTGGGCATCGAAGTACGGCTTGAGGTAGTCGATCTCGGCCAGGACGAACTTGTAGTCCGGGTCGTTCCTGGCCTCTTCCAGATGCAGCCTGACGAGCTCGAAAGCCGTCCGCACCTCGGGCAGCGTCCCGTCCTGCGCGGGCAGCAGCGGCCAGGTCTGGGTGAACTGGCCCTGGGTGTTCCACCACACCGGGTCATAGTGGAAATGGCTGACCATCCACATGGTCCAGCCAGGCTCGGCGACGGCGATTTGCCCGGAAACCTGCCAGTGCCCCCTGGCGCTCCGGACCACGGCGGTTACCCGGCGGGTCCCGCCGGGGGCAGCGGGCGCGGCGATCTCGACCCCGACCTCGACGGTCCGCTGCTCGCCGTGAGTCAGGCCGTTGACCATGACGGGCGCGGGCGTGACCACGCCGGCCCCGTGCACGCCAACCGTGACGCGGCCAGCCGGGTCGCTGATCATCCCCGGGCCGTCGTTGACCAGGGTGACCCTGATGACCTGGAGCGGCCGCGCGGCAGTGCCGACGAACATGTCGGTCGAAACAACCTCAGTTATCCGCATGCCTCATGGTGGCACGATCCCGTCGGGATGATCTAGGTCGGCGAGCCTGGATAGCGCTGGCCCGGTCAGTCGCTGGACCGTCCACTCGCTCATCGGCTCGGCGCCGATCGAGCGGTAGAACCCGATCGCCGGGGCGTTCCAGTCGAGCACCCACCACTCCAGCCTGCCGTAGCCGCGCCGCACGCAGGTCGCGGCCAGCTCGGCGAGCAGCGTCTTGCCGATGCCGCGGCCCCGCATGGCCGGGGTTACGTAGAGGTCTTCGAGGTAAATGCCGTGCCGGCCGAGCCAGGTCGAGAAGTTCAGGAACCACAGCGCGAAGCCGACCACCTCATGGCCGGCCTCGGCGACGTGCGCGAAGACCGCGGGCTGGGCGGCGAACAGGGCAGCATGCAGGTCGTCCTCGGTCGCGGTGACCTGATCAAGGGACCGCTCGTAGTCGGCCAGCTCCCTGATCAGCTCGACGATCCGCGGCACGTCGCCGGCCGTGGCAGGCCTGATCGTCACCGGGCCGCCGGCGCTCATGAGCCGACCGGCGCGACCGGGAAGCGGTACCTGAGCCTGAACCGGTCAGCGGGGACGACGACCTCGGCGGTCTCCACGGCCCGGGCCGCGCAGTAATGGACGCGCTCGACCGCGAACACGACAGCGCCGGCCCGGACGGCCAGCGCGTTCGCCTCGGCCAGCAGCGCGGGGCGCACCGACACCTCCTCGGTGACGTCATCGACCGCCACGCCGATCGACCGCATCCGCTCGATGACCCCCCGCCCGGCGAGCGGCCCCTGCTCGGGCAGGGCCACCGGCGTTCCCGCCGTCAGGTCGGCGGGCTCGTAGCTGGTGGCGAGCTGGACCGGCTCGCCGTCGGCGCGCATCAGGTACCTGGTCATGATCGCGACGGCGCCCAGCGCCAGGCCCAGCCGCGCCGCGGCCGGCGGCGGCGCGGTGACCTGCTCGGTCTGATGTTCCCAGGTGAGCCTGCGCGGCACGCTCGGCCCGGCACCGCCCGCGTGGTCGCCCGCGGCAGCCACGGTCTCCTGCACGCCGAACGGCGATCCGGGGAACTGCGGCCGGTCGTGCTCGAGGTACCCGGCCGCCGGAGCCCGGCGCACGTAGCAGCCGGATCCTGGCCTCGCCTCGATCAGCCCCTCGGCGATCAGAACCGCCAGGGCGTGCTTGGCGGCCGTCTCGCCGACGCCGTAATTGGTGATGATGGCGTTCCGCGACGGTACCCGCGCGCCAGGCGCGAGCAGGCCAGAGCGGATCCTTGACCGCAGGTCCTCCAGGACGCGCAGGTAAACCGGCTCTGTCGTGGTGCCCATGACCCCCCGGCTCCGTGGTAGTCGCGACGCTGGGTCAGTTCCCGCCGATGCCCGGTTGTCATTCTCGCTGAAACGGCCCGCACCCGTGACCCGACTGCGATTTTGCCGGTCAGCACAGTGCCGGTCAGCACGGGACCGGGTCAGCGGGGCCGGGTGCTTAGCCGCTGCCCTCCTCGAGCAGCAGGTGGTAGCCGTTGGGCGTCCGCGCATGCAGGACGCGGTAGTGCCAGTCGGCGCTCGGCGTCATCAGCTCCTCGCGGAACGGCACCCCGGCGGATTCGAACAGCTTCTTCGCCTGATCCAGGTCGCTCACGCCGAACTGCCAGGTCAGAACCCGGTCCGGGCCGGCGGGCGAGAAACCCTCGTGCCACTCGATGCCGAACTCGACCGGCCCGTGGCCGAGCGCGAGGAAGTACGGGTACTCGGGACCCTCGTACGTGATGCGGAACCCGAGCCGGAGGTAGAAATCCCGTTCAGCGCGCAGGTCACTGACGAACAGAATCGGGATGATCCTCCTAAACAACGGTGCCATAGCGCGACATAGTATCGAGCCACGGCTACAAGGGAGGCATCGTGCTGCCTCGTGTCGAGACAGAACCGGTCAGAGTCGCTGCCTGCCAGGTCAGCCTGCGGATCGGCGAGCCCGCGCGGAACCGCGCCGCCGCCGCCGCGGCGGTCGGCGAAGCAGCCGCCTCCGGCGCCCGGATCGTTGTGCTGCCCGAGCTCACCCCGTCCGGCTACGTCTTCGCTGACGCCGCCGAGGCACGGTCGCTGTCCGAGCCTGCCGACGGGCCGACCGCCGCCCAGTGGCACGAGCTGGCGGCCGCGCACCAGCTCGTGATCGCCGGCGGCTTCAGCGAGCTCGGCGCCGACGGGCTGCTCTACAACAGCGCCATGCTCGTCGACCCGTCCGGCGTCCTGGCCGTCTACCGCAAGGTGCACCTGTGGGACGCCGAGGCCGACTTCTTCACGCCGGGGGACCAGCCGCCGCCCGTGGTCAGCACCCGCTACGGCACGATCTCCGTGATGATCTGCTATGACGTCGAGTTCCCCGAGTGGGTGCGGCTGGCCGCCCTGGCCGGCGCCGACCTGCTCGCGGTGCCCAC
>JADGPC010000492.1 GCA_017882645.1 Streptosporangiales bacterium
AGATCGGCTATCTGCTCGTGGTTGTCTTCGCGCTCGCCGTGGTGGTGCTGCTCGGGCTGCAGTACTTCCTCTCGGCGTCCAAGTACGGCCGCCTGATCCGGGCCAGCGCCGACGACAGGGAGGCGGCGCAGCTGGCCGGGGCCGACTACCGGCACGTATTCGGCATCGCGGCGGCGATCGCGTTCGGCACCGTGGCGCTGGCCGGAATTGCCTACGGCGCGTACTCCCAGCTCGCTCCCACCACCGGCACGGACACCATCCTCCTGTTCGCGTTCGCGGCGGTGGTGATCGGCGGCCTTGGCTCGCTGTGGGGCACCCTGCTCGGCGGCGTGGTGCTTGGCGTTGCCCAGCAGATCGGCGCGCAGATCAATATCTCCGACGAGGTCCTCGCCGGGTACATCGTGTTCCTCGCCGTGCTTGTGCTGCGCCCGCAGGGGCTGACCACGCGGAGGACGCAGTCGTGAGCCTCGTCAAGGAAGTCACCGACCGTCCGGCAGCACAATTCCGGGTCACCCGCTCGCGGAGAAACGTGGCCTGGACCGGGGCTGGCGCACTTGTCGTCGTCGTCGGGCTCGCGCTCCTGCCGTACCAGGTGTACTCCGGCACTACCTCCATCATGGTGCAGGCTTTCATCCTGCTCACGCTGGCGAGCATGTGGAACCTGCTGGCGGGATACGCGGGCCTGGTATCGGTCGGGCAGCAGGCGTTCGTCGGGCTTGGCGCGTACCTGACCCTGATCCTGGCCATCCACGGGACCTCGCCGTTCGCGGCGCTGCCCGTTGCCGCGATCGGCTGCGGCGTCGCGGCCCTGCCCATGTGGTGGCTGGTCTCGCGGCTGCGCAGCGGGTACTTCGCGATCGCCACCTGGGTGCTCGCCGCGACGATCATGCTGATCATCGAGAAGTTCTCGTCGATCGGCGGCGGGACCGGCATGCCGCTGCCCGGTCTTTCCGGGTTCGGCCCGGTGCTGCTCTCCGCGTATACCTACTGGGCCGGGCTGGCCGTCACGGTGGTCGCCATGGCCACCGTCTACCTGCTGCTGCGCGGCAGGCTCGGCCTGGCGCTCACCGCCATCCGCGACGACGAGGTAGCCGCGCGCAGCGCCGGAGTGCGGGTTGGCCTGGCCCGGCTGCTGGTGTTCGTGGTGGCGGGGGCCGGCTGCGGCGCCGCGGGCGCGCTGCTGGCGATCAGCCAGCTCCAGGTGCAGCCGGGCGCCGTGTTCAGCGTGCAGTGGACCGCGGAGATGGCGTTCGCAACCATCATCGGCGGGCTCGGCACGATCGAGGGACCGATTCTCGGCACCGCCGTCTACATCGTGCTGCAGCAGACGCTGGCGTCCTACAACGCGTGGTACCTGATCATCCTGGGCCTGGTGGCGATCGCCGTGGCCCTGTTCGCCCGCCGCGGCCTGTGGGGGCTGGCGGACAGCCGCCTGCATCTGCGGCTGTTCCCGGTCGGGTACTGGCTGCGGACACCGGGCGACTCCGGCCGGCCAGGCGCCCGCGCCGACTGAGCCCCGACGGCGTCATACCTGAGTATTACGCGGGGGTCGGCTCCCGCGGGCGACGCCGACCGCTGTGCTGTCTTCCTACGCTGACCAGCTAGTCGGCGGAGGGCTGACCCGAGCCCTCGAGAAAGGCAGAGACATGATCGAGGCTCAGGGCCTGACCAGGAAATACGGGGACAAGCTGGCGGTCGACGGCCTGACCTTCACCGTGCGGCCGGGGATGGTCACGGGATTCCTCGGGCCGAACGGCGCGGGCAAGTCGACCACCATGCGGCTGATCCTCGGGCTGGACGCGCCGACCAGCGGATCGGTCACCGTCAACGACCCACGTCGGCCGCATCCTGATGAAGCTCGCGCTCCGCGACCGGCCGCAGGCCATTGTCTTCGCCTACGAAACCGGACTCGTGAAGCCAGGCGACTGACTCGCCGGCACTCCGCGCCGGCGGCCGGGGTTCAGCCCAGACCAGCCCCGGATCAGCCCCAGACCTCGCGCGCGACCTGAACGATCAGGCGGAGCTTGGCCGCCTGATCCTCGGCGGTCAGCGCGTTGCCCTCCACGGTCGAGGAGAACCCGCACTGCGGGGACAGGCACAGCTGGTCCATCGGGACGAACCGGGCGGCCTCGTCGATCCGGCGCTTCAGCGTGTCGGGATCCTCGAGCTTGCCGCTCTTGGTGGTGACCAGGCCGAGCACGACCATCTTGCCCTTCGGCACGAACCGGAGCGGCTCGAACCCGCCGGACCGCTCGTCGTCGTACTCGAGGAAGAAGCCGTCCACGTTCAGCTCGCTGAACAGCGCCTCGGCGACAAAGTCATAACCGCCCTCGGCCGCCCAGGAGGACCGGAAATTGCCCCGGCACATGTGGGTGGTCACGGCCATGCCCTCGGGCCGGCCGGAGATCGCGTCGTTGACCTGGCGGATGTAGCGCAGGTGCAGGTGCTCCGCGTCCTCGCCGCGCTCCGCGATCTCGGCCCGCTGCGCCGGGTCGTTCAGGTACGCCAGGCTGGTGTCGTCCAGCTGCAGGTACCGGCAGCCAAGCGCGGCGAGCCGGCCCACCTGCTCGGCGTAGGCGGCCGACAGGTCGGTCCAGAACTCCTCCATGTCCGGATAGACGTCCTGGTCGATCGACGCCGGGCCGCCCCGGTAGTGCACCATGTTCGGCGAGGGCATGGTGAGCTTGGGCGTAGCCGAGCCCGCGACCGACTGGAGGTAGCGGAAGTCGGCCTCGAAGATCGTGTGATCCAGCCTGATCTTGCTGCCCACGTGCAGCGCGGCCGGGGTGAACTCGATCGTGCCCGACGAGTTGCGGAACTTGACCGCCAGGTTGCCTGGCGCCTTGCTGATCCCGCCGAGCTGGTAGATGAAGTCCATGTGCCAGGACGCGCGGCGGAACTCGCCGTCGGTCGCTGCCTGCAGTCCCGCCTCGGCCTGCATGGCGACCACGTCGGCGATAGCCGAGTCCTCGACGGCTCGCAGCGCGGTCGCGTCGATCGTTCCGGCCGCGAACTCGTCCCGCGCGGCGAGCAGGTGAGCCGGGCGCAGCAGGCTTCCGACATGATCGGCGCGGAACGGCGGTGTCGTTCGCATGATGAGTCCTCGTGTTCCTTCGTTCTTAGCGGGCCAGATTGGTACCAGCGGGCAGCTCCGGGTAACCGGTGTAGTTCTCGGCCAGCGACGTCGCGGCGGCACGCGATGCGACGACATACCGGAGCTGGGACAGCTGCAACTCCGCCTCCATGTCGTCAGCTCCCGGGATGCGGTGCAGCATCGACGTCATCCACCAGGAGAAGTGGGTGGACCGCCAGACCCGCCTCAGACAGGTAGCACTGTAGTCGTCGGCCGGCCGGGCGTCGCCGTGCAGGAGCGCATCGAGCGCTGGCGCCAGCACCGCGACGTCGGCCATCGCCAGGTTGAGGCCCTTCGCGCCGGTCGGCGGGACGATGTGGGCCGCGTCCCCGGCCAGGAACAGCCGCCCGTAGCGCATCGGAGCACCGACGAAACTCCGCATCGGCGTGATGCCCTTGTCCAGGACCGGTCCCTGCTTCAGCCTCCAGCCCGATCCCGGCAGCTCGAACCGGCACTGGAGTTCATCCCAGATCCGGTCATCCGGCCAGGCGCCGACCGACTCGTCCGGGCCGACCTGCAGGTAGAGACGGCTGACGGTCGGGCTGCGCAGGCTGTGCAGCGCGAAACCGTTCGGGTGGTGGGCGTAAATCAGCTCGTCGGTTGAGGGCGGCACGTCGGCCAGGATGCCGAGCCAGGCGAACGGGTAACCGCGCTCCCTTACGGTCAGCAGGTCCGGCGGGATGGCTTCCCGGCAGATCCCGTGGAACCCGTCGCAGCCGGCGATCGCATCGCAGCCGACCTCATGCCTCGTGCCGTCGGCGCCGGTAAAGCGCAGCACCGGCTGGTCCGACGTCAGATGATCAACCTCGGTATCGACCACGTCGAAATGCACGGCACCGCCGGAAGCCACCCGTTTCGCTATAAGGTCCTTTACTACCTCAGTCTGGGCATAAACCGTCACGGTCCGGCCGCCGGTCAGCTCGCGGAAGTCGACGTGGTGCCGCTCACCGGCGAACTGCAGGTAGATCCCGCCGTGCTCCAGGCCCAGGCGGTCCAGCCGGTCGGCCAGGCCGGCCTCGCGCAGCAGCCGGACGCTGCCGTCCTCCAGCACCCCGGCCCGCTGCCGGGCCTCGCAGTATGCGCGGCTGCGGGTCTCGACAACGACGGAGTCGATGCCGCGCAGGGCCAGCAGATGGGAGAGCAGCAGCCCGGCCGGGCCGGCGCCGACAATGCCTACCTGCGTCCGCATGTCCTCAAGATGTCCTTGCGTGCTTCTCGGATACCGGACCCGGGTGCCGCGCCAACCCGCGCAAAGGCGTATTTGTGCGCTCCACGCACAGCAGTTCCGTAATCGAACACTAGAAATTTAGGTGCCGGGCTGGTCCAGTGTCAACGCCGGGAAAGTGGCTTCGTGCGGACTTACCCCGGATTTCAGCCTGCCGAGAGCCCTGTTATATCCGATTGGTCGGTTATCTGAGTGACCAAATCCGGGGTAAGTCAGTGCGGGGACGGCGATCAGGCGAGCGGCGCGCCCGCTAGGGCCGCGATGATGCCGATGACGGCGGCGCCGACGATGGCGACGACCACGTTCTTGCGCAGGACGATGAGCCAGATTGCGGCGAGCCCCAGAACCGCCAGCTGCCACAGGTGCGCCAGCTCGAGGCCGAGGGGAATGGTGGACCCGGCGATGCCGCCGATCGCGGCCGGGCCGGCGCCGGTCAGGAAGGCCTGGACCTTCGTGTTGCGGCG
>JADGPC010000493.1 GCA_017882645.1 Streptosporangiales bacterium
ACCGCACGAGCGACGGGTGGCCGGCCACCGGGTAGCAAGCCGCCGCGCGGGCCGGGGCCTGGTAGGCGAAGCCGCCGAGGTTGGCGGATCCGGCCAGCCTGGCCGCCGGCAGACCGCAGCGGGGGATCAGGAACTGTCCGAAGGCTCGGCCAGGATGAGCGGCAACAAGGACACCGGGCGCCAGTGCGGCGAGCGAGGCTGATCCTGGCTCGACGAGGAACAGGTCCGCGCGCGCCTGCGAGAGCCGCGCGCGCTGCCGCGCCGTGAGCAGGTCCGGGCTGGTGATGATCAGCGTGGCGGCGGGCCGGGAAGGCGCTGCCCCGGCACTGCCCTGGCCGAGCGCGGCCAGGGCGCTGGCCGGGCTGTAGGCACGGACGACCCGGAAGCCGCGCTCATCCAGAATGTCGGCCAGCGCGTGACTTCCGTCGCCGGACGTGCTGCCCGGATCGAGGTAGCTGTTGGGCAGCGGTGGCGGTAGTAGCCTGCTGATCGCCGCGACGGCGAGCCCGCCGAGCAGGATGACCGCGATCAGGGCCAGCGGCAGCCGCCAGCGCCGCCAGCCGGCGAGGGCCCTGGCAGCAGGCTCGCCGGCGGTGATCGCGGTGGCGGGGGCGGGTCTCTGGTCCCCGGCGGCCTGCCCGGACGCCGGACCAGCCTGGTCGGTGTCCGGGGCCGCCGGCAGCGGCGGCGCGGTCATCGCGGCACCGCCAGCTCGGCGATGGCTGCCGCCGGGCCGGGGTCAGCCGCCGCCTGCGCCGCCCTGACGTCCCGGTCGAGCCGGCTGACCAGCTGGTAGCCGGCCTGGCTGCCGTCCCGGTCGCCGTACCTGATGTCGTCAAACATCCGCGTCACCGTCCGCAGGTCGCCGGCCAGGCCAGGCAGCTCGGCGCCCGCTTCGGCGGCGAGCTCGTCGGCGGTCCGGCCCGCCCGCGGCGGCAGCACACCACGCTCGTCGAGTTCAGCCGCGATCGCGCGAACGCCTTCGACGATGGCGCCCGCGTTGTCACCGGCCGCCGCCAGCCGTTCGCCCGCCTGCCGGTAGTCCCTGGCCGTCATTGGCGACCCGCCCAGCACGGACCCGGCCGCCGCCCGCCCGGTCCGGGCGGGCCTGACCCAGAAGATGATGATCGTGATCGCGAGTACCGCGAGGATAGCCAGGGCGATCAGGCCGAACCAGCCGCCGGGGACGACGGTTCCGGCCGTGCCTGGCAGCCGGGCGAGCCAGTGCCAGATGCGCTGCCAGATACTCGTCTCGGCAAGCTCGTGGCGGGCCAGACGCTGAGCCGCGCGCCGCCCGATCAGCGGGCGGCCGGCGATCCTGGTCGCGGCCGATCCGGCCGAGGCTGCGCGGCTGACGATCATGGGGCCCGTCAGCTCGCCGGCGGGCTCGCTGGATGCCCTCCGGCTGTCCCGCCGCCCTGATAATCGCCGCCCTGACGGCCGCCATGACTTCCGTCGGCCCCGTACTCGCTGACCCGATACCCGATCCGCGGATCGGCCCCGCCCGTGTAGGCGCTGGTCAGCCCGCTGGTCGCGAATTCATCGCCGGTCAGCTGCCGGTCCGCCGCCGCGTGCAGCAGCACGAGGTCCATGCCCTCCTTGCGCATGCGCATGTCGGCGTAGACCAGAACGAGAACTGCCAACTCGATCGTCGCGATCAGGCTGGTGATCGCAATGTCGATGACGACCAGGATCGCGACCGTCACCCGGGCCGTGCCGGTGCCGCTCCCGCTGAGCGCTCCTGCCAGCCCGTCAACGAACCCGATCGGGAAGCTGATCACCAGACTCAGCACCGTGGTGACCAGGTACGTGAGGAGGTAGATGCCGAAGGCACGCCAGTAGCTGCCAAGGACCAGCCGCCACGACCTTCCCAGCGCGGCGAACGGACCTCGTCGCTCCAGCACCACGACCGGAATCGTCAGGCTGAGCATGACAGCCAGCCAGGCGGTCAGCGGGAGCGTCAGGAGCAGCCCCCAGCCTTTCGCCGCGGCAATCAGCGGCACCCAGATGGCGAGGAACAGCCCCGCCAGCAGGAGGGTGGCCAGCAGCACCCATCCCGCTCGCGACTGCCGCACCGCCTCGGCGATCGTGAGCTTGCGTCCGAGCAGGCTGCGGCCCATGGCCGCGGCCAGCCCGCCTAGCTGCAGGGCCAGGAGGGCCAGGCCGATGGGCACGACGAGGAGCGCGACGGCATTTGTGGTCCGGGCCGCGATGACCAGGACGACGACCGTGACGACCGACATCGTCGTCACGGTCAGTGCCGTCAGTCCCATCGTGGCGGCAGGGTTCTGCCGGACAAGGGAGAACGCGCCGCTGAGGATGTCACCAATGCCAAGCGGCCGGAGCGGAACACCGCCCGGCGCCGGGGAAGCGCCGCCTCCCCAGCCGGCCTGCCGGTCAGGTCGCGAGCCGGACTGTCCGTATCCCGGCCGCTGTCCGGGTCCGGGCGCACCGTCACCAGGAGCCCAGTAACCGGGAGCCGCGTATTCCGGCTGGGCAGCTTCCGGCGGCCAGAACCCGGGCTGCGCCGCCTGCTGGAACCACGGCGTCTGGCCGGACGACGGCGGCGTGTCGGTCATCGGTGTCTCCTGGTCGGCGGGCACGCCGGCGCAGACGCGGGCGGAGCAGCGCACGCGGCCCTGACGGCCACGGCCCATACTCGCACAACCGCTTGGGCAGGCGGGCCGGCGAGTCGCGGCCACGTGCGCCGCATGACCCAGATCCCGCGGTCAGGCCGGCGGCCCAGCCGGACCGGGACCGAGACCGGTGCCGGGACCCGGACCGGTGCCGCCGCCCTGGCTCCCGCCGGGATCCCAGCCTCCGCCCGGTCCTGGACCGGCGCCCGGAACCGGGCCTGGTCCGGTTACTCCTGGCCGCCACAGGCCCCTGAACTCGTCGCCGGTCAGCGCACGGGCCTGGCTGGCCTGGCTGAGGGCCAGATCCAGCCCTTCCTTGCGGATCCGCATGTCGGCGTAGAGCAGGACGGTGACGCCGGCGCTGATCGGCCGGGTACAGGTCGCGGCGATGATGCTGCCGATCGCGCCGATGATGATCGCGATCAGGCTGGGCCCGGCTACGGTCGCGGCCGCCGTCGCGCCGTGGCTGAAGATCGGGCCCAGGCCGCTGCTCCCGCCGACGAGCGTTTCGACGACGACGAAGGGAATCTGCAGGATGCCGCCGATGACCGCGACGACGATCCCGGCGAGCAGGGTGATGCCGAAGATCCGCCACCAGCTGCCCTGGACGAGCTGCCAGGACTTCTTCAGCGCGGCGACCGGACCTGCGCCCTCGAGCACGATGGCGGGGACGGCCAGACTCAGCCGGACCGAAATCCAGACCGTGGCGAGGAAGGCGCCGACAAAGCCGACGACCCCGACCAGAACCGCGAGCACGGTGATCTTCGCGATCGCCAGGACCCCGACGATGACGGCAATCGGGACCCAGATGCCTAGCAGGATGAGCGGCACGAGCAGGCTGACCGCGATCACCTCGGGCACCCTGGCTATCCGCCACGCCTCGCCGATCGTGATCTTGTTGCCCAGCAGGCCGCGGCCGAGCGCGCCGGTCAGCATGCCGGTCAGCACGGCCTGGAAGATGAAGGCGAGGACGAGGTCGGCCGCCAGATAGGGCACGTACGACAGGAAGAAATGGCCGATGGCGTGCCCGAACTGGGTGGAGCTCGCCTGCGGCGTGACGCTGACCGTGAGCTTGTGCGCCGCGCGCTGCTCGGCCCAGGCGAAGAACGCGCTGAGCACGCCGTAGACGGTCTGCACGATGGCCGCGAGCCCGAGGGTCGCGGCCGGGTTCCGGCGGATCAGCGTGAAGGCGCCGCTCAGGATGTCCCCGACCGCGAGCGGGCGCAGCGGCACGCCGCCCGGTGATGGCGCCGGCGGCGGCGCGGACCACTGGCCGTAACCCGCCGTGCCATAACCGGGCTGGCCGTAGGGCGGCGGCGGCCCGTATCCCGGCTGCCCGTACCCGGGTGGCGGCTGCCCGCTGCCGGGATACGGATATCTGGGCAGGTCCGAGTCAGATCCGGAGTGGGCCGTCCCGGGCTGTTCAGCTGACGGCTGGTCGGGCTGGCTGCCCCACGGACCGTTGTCGCTCATGATCTGATCGCTTCCTGCTGCCCGATGCCGCGCCTCGTGCCGATGCCGCACGGCACACCGGGGGCCGGACTGCCCGCGACATGGCCATAGTGGCACGAAGACCCTGCCGGGAGCAGTTCACGAAGGTCACGAATTTGAATATTCACCGCGAACTGCCTAGGGGGAAACCGACTTGGGCACGGCTCCTCGATCCGGCACGCCGATCGGCCCGAGATACTGGCCGAGCCGGCCCGGGCCCAGCTGGCCGAGCCGGCCCGGGCCTAGCTGGCCGAGCCGGCCCCGGGCGCGGCCCGGCGGTGCCGGCTGCGGCCCGCCGGTCCCGGATGGGACCGCGCCCGGTAGCTGCCAGCCGCTCTAGTTCACGAAGATATGCGGACTGTTCTTCACGCTGGTGTCCTTGACCGGACCGAAGGTCGCCGAGAAGTTGCCCTTCTTCGGGCATGCAGACGAGCCGGAGAGCAGCGTGAACGTCTGGTCGGTGAACTTGTTCACCTGGCCCACGTTTGATGCCGTGCCCTTGACCGTCGCCGCTCCGTAGCTGCAGGTGACCGTTCCGATCACGGTCTTCAGCGTGAGTAGCGTGCGCGCCTTGAACAGCGCGATGCCGTGGCTCTTGCCGCCGATCGTCGTCTTGTAGGGCAGGCCCTTGACCACGATGCCCTTCACGCCGGTCGCACCGCCGACCCCGTGCACGCCGCACTTGCCGAAGTGCTGCGAGATCAGCAGCTCACGGGCGAATCCGGGGCTTGGCGGGTTCTTCGTGACCTTGTCCTTGAAGGACGCCGTCTTGCACGTGACACCGTTCTTGGTGCCAGGCGTGAGGAATGTTACGGCTGAGCCCTTCTGCAGCCCAGCCTGCAAGGTCGCCCCCCGCTTCACCGCCGTGCCGCCGGCCTTGCCGGTAGTCAGGACGGCAGCAGCCCGGTGAGCCTGGCTGTGCGTCGCGGCGGCCGCGGCCGTCAGCGGCAGCACCCCGACTGCTGCCGTGCCGAGTGCTGTGGCCAGTATGAATTGCTTGCGCATCGGCAAGTCCCCCCTCGGTATGGCGGGCGCCTGCCCCGCCTGCCGGCTTTGCTAGCACGTCACTGTCGGTTGAGCGGTTTCCTCCGTCCTAGCCCGTGCTGACCTGCGAGCCGACGGCGTTCAGCAGATCAGCCGTCGCGAAGGGCTGTTCGGCGACAACGCTGGTCAGCGTCAGGTTCGCAGGCAATCCCGAAGGCGGCGCGGCCGAGGTGAACGTGACCCTGACGCCGCCGAGGTTTCCGGAGATCTTCGTCGTGTACAGCTCGACATTCCGGCTGAATTCCATGGACGAGTCCGCCGTGACGAACGAACGGCCGCCGCGGGTCACGGTCAGCACGACGCCCGGGAGTTTCAGCGACGTCATGCTGAACTTCAGCATCTCCTCCACCCCGTGCGCGGTCGGGACGGAGGCGATGCCGTCGTAGGACATCCCGGTCAGGGCCGCGAACCGGGAGGTCAGGCTGAACTGGTCGGCCGCGACCGCCGCGGCTGGCCGGCGGGCCGCGCGGTGATGGTGCCCGCCCTTGCCCCGGCCTGATGATGGCTCAGGCGACGGCCGCGGCGCCGGCACCGTCGGCGGCCCGGGCAGCGGCGACACGGACGGGCTGGCGGCGGGCGGCGCGAGCGGCACCGAGCCGGCCAGCAGTCCGCGAGAAGCCACGGCGGCCAGCATGGTGAGCGCGAGCGGGGCCAGCGGCATCGCCAGGTACGCCGACCTCCCGGTCCACCCTCCCGGCCAGGTCCCGGTCGGCCGCCCTGGCGGCAGGCCCGGCATCGGCCCCGCCCGGCGGCCCGGCGAGCTCCGCGCCCGCCGGCCCGCCTGCCGCGCGGTCCGACGGGCGGACTGGCGGACCCGCGGCCCGGTCCGCGGTTCCGTCTGCGCCGCCGGCATCCGCGGCGCTGCCGCCGGACCGGTTGCCTGTCTCGGGGCTTGTCGCGGGGAGCCGACCACCCGGTCGCAGCCCCGGCGGCCGGTCGCGCACACTCTAGGGGTGAGCATCGTCGCCTTGCGCTGGCTGGATCCTCCTGCCGGGCCTGCCATCGAGCTTCTGGACCAGACCAGGCTGCCGGTCAGCGAGACGGCGCTGACCTGCACGACGGTTCCGTCGCTGGTCGACGCGATCCGTCGCCTCGTGGTCCGCGGCGCGCCGCTGCTCGGCATTGCCGGGGCCTACGGCGTTGCTCTCGCCGCCGCCCGCGGCGACGACGTGACGGCGGCGGCGCAGGCACTCGCGCAGGCCAGGCCGACGGCGGTCAACCTGGGCTGGGGCGCCAGGCGGGCGCTCGGCGCCTACCTGCGGGCCGCGGCGGACCCGGACCAGGAGGTTCAACGGGGCGCAGCCCGCGCTGCCCTGCGCGAGGCGCGGTCGATTGCCGACGCCGATGAGCAGGCGTGCGCCCAGATGGCCGAACTCGGCCTGGCCCTGGTGCCTGCCGGGGCCAGGATCCTGACCCACTGCAACACCGGCTCGCTGGTCACCGCTGGCGAGGGAACCGCGTTCGGGCTCGTTCTGGCCGCGCACCGGGCAGGTCTGCTCACGATGTGCTGGATCGACGAGACCAGGCCGCTGCTGCAGGGCTCGCGGCTCACCGCATACGAGGCCGGCCGGGCCGGACTGCCGCATAAGGTGCTGGCCGACTCGGCCGCGGCGTCGCTGATGGCGGCCGGCCAGGTCGACCTCGTTGTGGTCGGGGCTGACCGGATCACGGCGGACGGCAGCGTGGCCAACAAGGTCGGCACGTACGGCCTCGCCGTGCTCGCCCGTCATCACCAGGTGCCGTTCGTGGTCGTCGCGCCGGTCTCGACAATCGACTTCGGCACGGCCGACGGCGCTAGCATCCCCATCGAGCAGCGGCCGCCCGAGGAGATCACGCATCTAGCCGGCCAGCGCCTGGCTCCGGCCGGAAGTGATGCGTACAACCCGGCCTTCGACGTGACGCCGCCCGGTCTGATCACCGCGATCGTGACCGAGTCCGGGGTCATTCAGCCCGTCACAAGGGGTAATCTGCGTGTGCTGAGCCCGGAGACGTAGCTTTGCGGGCTTCCGTGTCGCCGTTTCCATGGAACGATGGGGAATTATGAAAGGTCGCGTGCTGGTCGTCGATGACGACGCCGCCCTCGCCGAGATGCTTGGCATCGTGCTGCGTGGCGAGGGATTCGAGCCGACGTTCGTTGCCGACGGAGACAGGGCTCTCGAAGCCTTCAGGGAGACCAGGCCGGACCTGATCCTGCTTGACCTGATGCTGCCCGGCATGGACGGAATCGATGTCTGCCGACAGATCAGGGCCGAGTCGGGCGTCCCGATCGTGATGCTGACCGCCAAGAGCGACACCGTGGACGTGGTGCTCGGGCTGGAGTCGGGGGCCGACGATTACATCGTCAAGCCGTTCCAGGCCAAGGTCCTGATCGCGCGCGTCCGCGCCAGGCTGCGGCGCACCGACGACCCGGCACCGGAGATGCTGTCGATTGGTGACGTGTCCATCGACGTCGCCGGACACTCCGTGCGGCGCGACGGCGAGGTGATCAGCCTGACCCCGCTCGAGTTCGACTTGCTGGTCGCGCTCGCCCGCAAGCCACGTCAGGTCTTCACCAGGGAAGTTCTGCTCGAGCAGGTCTGGGGCTACCGGCATGCAGCCGACACCAGGCTGGTCAACGTGCACGTGCAGCGGCTGCGGGCGAAGATCGAGCGCGATCCGGAGCGGCCCGACATCGTCGTCACGGTCCGCGGTGTCGGCTACAAGGCGGGCCCCGGCTGAGCACCGCCGGCCACTCCCGTTGGCGGCTGGCCTGGCTGGTCGACGGGGATCGGCCAGGCCGGCGGATCAGCGTGCGAAGAAGAGAGCCGTGCGAAGATGAGTCGGCGCCAGAGGTAAACGGCGCTGCCGCGCGCGGCGGCGTGGTGAGCGGCGCCCCCGTGGCAGACGGCCCCGTGGCAGACGGCCCCGTGGCAGACGGCCCGGTGGTCGATGGCGCACTGACGAGCACTTCCGGGATGGCCGGAACCGTGACGTTCCCGGGCATCCCGGTGCCCGCCGTGCTCGCCCCGCTGCAGCGCCGGGCCCGCCAGTCCAGCCGCGACAGCGCGCTGCGCCGCAGGCTTTCGATGCTGCCGTCGCCCGCCGAGATTCGCGTCGCGACAGTTCGGCTGATGAGGGGCCTGCAGTGGCAGTGGCGCAGCTCCCTGCAGCTGCGCGTAGTCAGCACCACGCTGGTGGTTTCGGCCGTAGTCATCTCGCTGCTCGGCTTCTTCCTCATGCAGCAGGTAGCCGCGAACCTGCTGCGAAACGCCGAGGCCAGGGTCTATACCCAGGCATCTGATGGGCTGGTCTTTGCCTCGATCCAGCCCGGCGTGGCCCAGCAGCCAGGAGCGGGCTCGGAGGCCATGGCTCAAGGCATCGTGAGTAGCCTGCAGTCGAGCAGCAAGACCGGAGCCGGGTACGGCGTCGCGATCACGGTGATGCCTAACCTGCCCACGCCAGCCTCCTGGGCCGCCACTCAGGTCAGCTTCGATTACCTTGCTTTGCCCCCTTCGGTCGAGCAGACTCCCGCAAGCCGGGCGAAGCGGCCGACCTTGATCTTCGCGAGCATGCCGTTTCCCCAGCCTGGCAGCCGGAAGACTTCTGGCCTGCTCTACGCGGCGCCGTTCGGCAGCCAGTATGAGCTGTACTATTTCTTCCCGCTCGACCAGCTGCAGAATGAGCTGTACCTCGTGCAGCGCACCCTGGCCCTGGTCGGGCTGGCCCTGGTCTTCCTGCTCGCCGGCATCGCCTGGCTGGTCACCAGGTGGGTCGTGGTGCCGGTGGCCAGGGCGGCGCAGGGTGCACAGCTGCTGTCGACGGGCAAGCTGGACGAGCGGCTGGCCGTGCGCGGAGAAGACGAGGTCGCCGCGCTCGCCAGGTCGTTCAACGAGATGGCGGCGAGCCTGCAGGAGAAGATGCGCGAGCTTGAGGAACTGTCCCAGGTGCAGCGGCAGTTCGTCTCCGACGTGTCGCACGAACTGCGCACCCCGCTCACCACGATCACGATGGCCGCCGACCTCCTGTTCGAGGCCAGGAATCAGCTTGATCAGTCGGCGGCGCGGTCGGCCGAGCTACTCCAGAGCCAGCTGGGCCGGTTCGAGTCGCTGCTGACCGACCTTCTGGAGATCAGCAGGTATGACGCGAACGCCGCCACCTTGGAGGCGGAACCCGTCGACATCTGCGACGTGGTCCGGCAGTCGGCTGACGTCGCGCAGCACCTCGCCGAGCGGCGTGGTGCGCGGATCGAGTTCAGGCTGCCCGCCGAGCCGTGCCTGGCCGAGATGGACCGACGGCGGGTCGAGCGGATCCTGCGGAATCTGCTGTGCAACGCGGTCGAGCATGGCGAAGGCCGCGACGTGGTCGTGACGTCGGCCGCGGACCGCGATGCCGTCGCGGTGGCGGTCCGCGACTTCGGGGTCGGGCTGGCCCCGGGGGAGGAGCATCTCGTCTTCGACCGATTCTGGCGCGCGGATCCGGCGCGGGCCAGAACCACCGGCGGCACGGGCCTCGGGCTGGCGATCGCCAAGGAGGACGCGATGCTGCACGGCGGCTGGCTGGAGGCCTGGGGAGAGCCGTCCAAAGGCTCGGTCTTCCGGCTCACGCTGCCGCGTGAAACCGGAGCCGAGCTTGTCGGCTCGCCCCTTCCGCTGCGGCCAGACCACGCCGACTTCGGCCTCCTCGCGGCGCACCCCGTCGCCGACCTGCCCGCCCAGGACGCAGCGGGACACGACCTGCCGGACACGGGCCAGGAGGACGCATGAGATACCGCCTGCGGCTGGCCGGCGGAGCACTCGCCCTCAGTGTCGTGCTGACCGCGTGCGCGAATCTGCCGACCAGCGGCACCGTCGATATCAATTCGCTGCAGGGATCGGGAGAGCAGGCTCAGACTGGCATCCAGATCGTGCCCGAGGTGCCTGGCCGGACCTGGGCTCCCCAGGACATCGTCCAAGGATTCCTGACCGCGAGCGCCAGCTTCGGTGACAAGTTCTCGGTGGCACGGAAGTACCTGACGCCATGGTTCAGCCGCAGATGGCATCCCGGCGTCGCGGCTACGGTGATCGACTCACCAAAGGTCAGTTCCCAGGTGCAGCCTAGGGGTGTCGTGACCAGGGGCCCGCTGACTAAGCTCATCAACGTCACCGCGAGGCACATTACCGAACTGGAGACTTCTGGCCCGAACCAGGCGGGCACCGTCGTTGCCATCCCCGGGTCGAGCAAGTACAGCTTCTCGCTGATCCAGAAAGCCGGGGTGTGGCGCATCGATGCCATTTCGGTCGACGGCAAGCCGGCCAAGCGGACTTTCCTGTTGCTGACCAGCACGGACTTCCAGCGCGACTATCAGGCGCGCGAGCTGTACTTCTACCCGGTCGGGTCGATCGCGAACGCCTTGGTCCCCGACCCAGTGCTGATACCGCAGCGACCGGGAAACAGCGGCATAGACATCCTCGTGAATTCGCTGCTTGACCAGCCGCAGGCGCCGGGCTGGCTGTACGACGCAGCCAAGACGGAGTTTCCGAAAGGCACGAAGGTGATCTCGGTCACCGTAGAGGGCGGGGTCAGCGTCATCGTGCGCCTGGGCGGTGCTGCCCTCAAGACCGGCCAGGTTCAGCGCAATCGGATGGCTGATCAGCTGGACGCGACGCTGACCTCCTCGGCCGCCGGCTCGCAGGCCCAGAGTGAGATCCGATCCGTTGTGCTGCAGATTGGCCGTCAGTCCCTGCAGCGGCGGCCGTGGGATGTCACGAAGCGTGTGCCGCGCGGTGCGCTCGCTCCGCTGTACTACCAGGTTCCCGGTGCGCCAGGCGAGCCCGCGGAGGCTGTGGTGCGGGCCAGCGCGTCAGAACGTGGTTCGGTTCCCCTGCCCGGCGGGCTGGGCAGCGAGCCGTTCAGCGTCATGGCGGTCTCGACGGCGCCGGCCGCGTCGGCAGTACTGGCCGGCTGCCGCGGCAGATGGCTCTACCTCATGCCGCAATCCCGCGCTGGCGTGGCCATCAACGTGCATCTGCCAGCCGAGTGCACCTCGTTGAGCTGGGACATTCGAGGGAATCTCTGGGTGACCGCGAATCCCGATGCCTACGTGATTCCTGGCGCGGCGTTCGGACCGCCGGCCCGGCCAGCACTGGTTACCGTGCAAATCCCGCCGCTGCCCCCGAAGGCGGTTGTCCAGGCGCTGCGGGTGGCTCCTGACGGCGTGCGGGTCGCGATGATCGTCCGCTTCGGCTCGAGCACGAGAATCCTGATTGCGGCGGTCAGCAGGAACGGGAACCCGTCGTTCACCTATCTCGCGCAGGCCCAGCAGCAGCCTCAGCAGATGCTGCGGGTCGGATCCGACATCATGAATCCTGGCGTCGTAGCCTGGCTGGATCCCGATCACCTGCTCGTCCTCGATAGACCGCCTTCCGGCAAGGCGCAGCTCTATGAGGTGCCACTCGATGGTGGCCCCTCGACGCAGGTGGCGACTCCGAGCGGAGCGATCTCGCTGGCGGCAAACTGGCCGTACGGGCCGGTGAATCCGCAACTGGCGGTCGGAATCGCGCCTGTCGGCACTGCACCTGGCGAGATCGAGATCGACAAGAACGGGCTCCTGAATCCCCGCTGGGTGCCCCAGGTCAAGGGGGTTACGCCGGTCTTTCCCGGCTGAGGGCTGCCACTCAGGCTGGCCAGGTGGCCCCGTTCGGTTACGGTGCCGCTGAACACGGGATGACCCGGCTCCTGACAGGAGACCCGCATGCGACTACCGTCGATGTCGTGGCACCCGTCCGGGTCCGTGGTTGCGCCGG
>JADGPC010000010.1 GCA_017882645.1 Streptosporangiales bacterium
ACTCCGAGCACCTGGCACAGCTTGCGGAACTGCCCGTCGTTTCCCGCGGTCACGATCAGGTCGCCGTCGCCCGTGGGCAGCGGCTCATAGGGGTACAGGCTCGGATGCGCGTTGCCCATCCGGAACGGCACCACGCCGCCGGCCGCGTAGGCGCTGGTCTGATTGACCATCCCGGATATCGCGGAGGCCAGCAGGCTGGCCTCGACATGCTGGCCCTCGCCGGTCGCGGCGCGGTGGTTGAGCGCGGCCAGGATGCCGATCGCGGTATGGAGGCCGGCGATGACGTCGAAGACCGAGATTCCTGACCGGTACGGCGGGCCGTCCGGATCGCCCGTCAGGCTCATCAGCCCGGACATCGCCTGCACCATCAGGTCGTAACCCGGCAGATGGCTGCCGCCGCCCGAGCCGAAGCCGCTGATCGAGGCATACACGATGGAGGCGTTGCCGGTCCGGACGGACGGGTAGTCGAGCCCGAACCTGGCCAGCCCGCCCGGCTTGAAGTTCTCCACCATCACGTCCGCCCGGCGGGCCAGTTCCCGTGCGCTGGCCATGTCGTCCGGGTCATTCAGGTCCAGCGCGACGGACCGCTTGTTGCGGTTGATGGCCAGGTAATAGGTCGACACGCCGGCGCTGGTGGCTGGCGGGGTCCAGCGCCTGGTGTCGTCTCCGGCAGGGCTCTCCACCTTGATCACGTCCGCGCCGAGATCGGCGAGCAGCATCGTGCAGTACGGGCCGGCCAGGACCCGGGAGAAGTCGGCGACCAGCAGCCCGCACAGCGGGCCCGGGCCGGATGCGGCTTGGCTCATAGACAGCGCTGTGCCTTTCTGTCCGCTGGACGGACAACCGTCCGGATTCTTGTCAGTGTCGGGCCGACCTGTTCGCGTGTCAACAGGCGGGCGCCCTTAGCGGTATCACGACCGCGGGAGCCGCCTGGCACGCCGCCCAGTCAGCGCTGATCGCGCTGGCCGTCTGGAGCAGCATCGGCAGGTACTCGCCGGTGAGCACGTCCACCGGGGTCTCGGCAGCGTGCACGGTGACGTTCATGGCCGCGACGACCCGGCCCTCGCCATCGCGCAGCGGTGCGGCGACCGAGCGGATGCCGAGCGCGAGCTGCTCGTCGGTCAGCGACCAGCCGCGGGCCCGCACCTCGCGCAGGGCCGCCTCGCGCTGGGCCGGATCGGGCTGCCAGCGGGCCGTGATGCCCGACCGGCTCGGCTCGGCCAGCACCTGCTCGACCTGCTCGGGGGGCAGACCCGCGAGCAGGACCTTGCCGAGCGAGGTCTGCATCGCGGGAAACCTGGTGCCGATCGTCACGGCGAGCGCGATGATCTTCGGCACGGCGACCCTGGCCACGTAGACGATGTCGGAGCCGTCGAGCTGGGCGATCGACGAGGACTCGTGGGTCCGCGCCACCAGGGCCTGCATGTGGGGCCTGGCGATGTCCCACAGGCTGCGGGACAGCACGTACGACATGCCGAGATCGAGCACCCGCGGCGTCAGCTCGAAGCCGCCGTCGACCTGGCGCACGTAACCGAGCTCGGCCAGGGTGAGCAGGATCCGGCGGGCAGTGGGCCGGGCGAGCTGCGCGGCGCCGGCTACCGCGGCGAGCGACATGACCGGCTGCCGCGGCTGGAAGGCCCGGATCACATCGAGGCCGCGCGCGAGCGCCTCGATGAAGTCGGGGCCGGTGTCGCGGCGTGCCATCATGGCTCCTGTGCGCGGTTGACGGGTCGCTGATCGCTCCATGGCTGACTGTAGCGTGATTTGCTCCTGGCCTGTCCGCATGGCGGACGGCACCCGGGCGAGCAGGCACGCAGGCGAGACGATTCTGCCACTTGACAGCCGTGTTCAAACCGGCAACGCTTCCGGTCAAGCCGGATGCCCGTGATGCGGACAGTTGTCCGCGCCGTTTGACTGGTTTGCCCGCCCGAGAACGGAGGCCCGAATGACAGCCCCACTGAGTTCTGACCAGCCTGGCGGAGCACCGGCCGCCGCCGACCTGGCGCCTGGCCGGCCGCTCGTATTCCGTCATGCCACGGTGCTGACCATGGACGACGCGCACCGGGTCGAGCTTGACGCGGACCTGCTGATCTCCGGCGACCGGATCAGTGCCATCGGCAACAATCTCGCGGTGCCCGACGGAACCGCGGAAGTCGACGCGACCGGCGGCATCCTGATGCCGGGAATGATCGACACGCACCGGCACATGTGGCAGACAGTGATGCGCGGCTACGGCGCCGACTGGACGCTGACCCAGTACTTCGTATGGAACTACCTGCAGTGGGGTAAGTCGTTCCGGCCGCAGGACATTTACGCCGGCAACCTGCTGAGCGCGATCGAGGCGATCGACGCCGGTGTCACGACGTCCGTGGACTGGTCGCACAATCTGCAGACGATCGACCACGCCGAGGCGGCGGCGGACGCACTGGAGGAAGTGCCAGGACGGTTCGTGCTCGCCTACGGCAATATCCAGGCGGCACCGTGGGAATGGTCGGCCGCGCCAGAGTTCCGTGACTTCGTCGCCCGGCGGTTCAGCGGCGGCAACGACATGCTCGGCTTCCAGATGGCCTTCGACGTCCCCCCGGCCAGCCCCGACTTCCCCGAGCGGGCCGCTTTCGAGGTGGCTCGCGACCTGAACGTGCCGGTAACCACGCACGCGGGCGTGTGGAAGGTGACGACCGACGACGGCATCCGGCTCATGCACGAGCACGGGTTCATGAACGAGCGCACCATCTACGTGCACGCGGCGAGCCTGTCGCCCGACTCGTACCACCGGATCGCCGCGACCGGCGGATCGGCCTCGCTGTCCACCGAGAGCGAGCAGAGCGCCGGGCAGGGCTACCCGCCGACCTGGAAGCTGCGCGAGCACGGCATCGGCGTGTCGCTGTCGATGGACACCAGCGTCTGGTGGAGCGCCGACCTGTTCTCGGCCATGCGGGCCACGCTGAGCGCGGACCGGGCCAGGGAGCACCTGGAGGCGCACAGCCGCGACGAGACCGTGACCCATCACAAGCTGCGGGCCGAGCAGGTTGTGGACTGGGCGACCCGCGGCGGCGCCAGGGCACTGGGCCTGGACTCGCTGACCGGGAGCCTGGAGGCGGGCAAGAAGGCGGATGTCGTGCTGATCAAGAACGACGCGTCGCCGGTCATGTTCCCGCTGCTCAATCCGTACGGGCATGTCGTGTTCCAGGCCCAGCGCGGTGACGTGCACACCGTCGTGGTCGACGGCCGGGTGGTCAAGTACGACCACCGGCTGGTCGGGCCGGACCTGGCGAAGGCCAGGCAGGTGGTCGGCCAGACGGTCGACTACCTGAAGGGCGAGCTCGGCCCGGAGGCATGGCACGACGGCATGCACCCGGAGATCCCCGAGACCAGGGTCCTGCAGAACCCTTACACCTACACCTACGAGCAGGAGTAAGGCACGGTATCGGCGTGAGCCGCAGCGGATCAGCGACCATGCGGGCGGCCATCCTGCACGGGCACGGGATGCCGCCCGAGTACGGCCGGCACCTCGTGCCGCGGCGCGGTCCCGGTCAGGCGCTGATCCGCGTGTCCGCAGCCCCGGTCAACCCGCTTGACCTGCTCTGCGCGTCGGGGACCTCGTACTTCGGCGCGCCGGCGCTGCCCTACGTGCCCGGCACGCAGGGGGTCGGCGTCATCGAGGAGGCCGACACCCGGCCGGCCGGTGAGCGGGTCTGGTTCAGCGGCAGCGCGGGCATGGCACCAGGCGACGGTGCCATGGCGGAGTGGTGCGTGGCCGACGAGACCGCTGTCCTGCCGGTCCCCGGCGCCGTCAGCGATGACCTGGCCGCCGCGCTGGGCCTGTCGGCGGTTGCCGCGTGGATGGCGCTGACCTGGCGCGGAGCGCTGAGGCCAGGCGAGCATGTGCTGGTGCTCGGGGCGAGCGGGACGGTCGGGCAAGTCGGGATCCAGATCGCGCGCCTGCGCGAGGCCGGCCGGGTCGTGGCGGCATGCCGCGACGCGCACGGCAGGCAGCGGGCGACCGAGCTCGGGGCCGACGCGGTCGTCGACCTGACCCATGACGATCCGGCGGTGATCGCTGGCCGGCTGGCCGAGGCGGCTGCGGGCCGGATCGACCTGGTGCTCGACCCGGTCTGGGGCCCGCCCGCCGAGGCGGCGACCCGGGTCCTGTCCCCCGGCGGCCGGCTGGTCAACCTCGGTTCCTCGGCCGATCAGCGGGCCAGCCTGGCATCGGCCACGCTGCGCAGCGGTGCGCTGTCCGTGCTCGGCTACACCAACAACGCGATCAGCGCGGAGCAGAAGGCGGCCGCGCTGTCCGAGATC
>JADGPC010000083.1 GCA_017882645.1 Streptosporangiales bacterium
CGTCGATGGCGTCGCCCACCCTGGGGGGAATGGGCAGCCGCCACTCCAGCGGCGACCAGTCCCAGTCCCGCACCCAGCCGCCGATCTTCGAATACGTCTTGTCCGGCGCCCGCGGGTCGGCGTCGTAGTACAACTCCGGATCCCAGCGTTCCTTCGGCACCTCGGTGATCGAGGACCGCCCTGCGACCAGATTGGCCCAGAAAGCCCGGACATCGGGGGCATCGGGCAAGATGGCGCCAACCCCCACGATCGCGATCGCGTGACCCTCCGAGCCCGCCATGGCGCTCACCCCTCGACTTCACGGAGCAACGATTGAACAGTCATCGGGGCTGCGATCTCAGGCGACACCGCGACAGATCGAGCCAGCTTGTCCGTGATGTGCTCGACGGTCTGCTGGGCGGTGCCGTGCTCGCTCGCATTGGCGACCAAAATCGGCATCTCGATCACCTCCTCTAGCTCACAATGGGGCTTGAAGGGCGAGTCGGCTAGGGCCAGACGGCCCGGGCCCGTCGGCAAACGCGCGGACAAGCGAGGAGCCCGACGAGTTGCGCGCCGACCGGGACGCGGGCTGTGAGTCGCCGGCGACGCACGATGAGGACTGGCGGCGGGCGCTGGAAGTTCAGGCCGCGTTGTGGCGGGTGGGCAGAGACGGTGACGCAGCGCTAAGCGGCGTCCTGGGCGTGACGGTCGTGGCGGCCTGATACGAAGGAAGGCATGACAAGCGACGCGGGCACAGTACCCGATCTGCGGGTTGAGGCGGAACGGTACCTGCGCGCGCTCGCCGGTCCCGATGCACATCTGCGGGAGGACCAGTGGGTGGCTATCAATGCCCTGGTCACGCACCGGCGGCGGGCTCTGGTCGTGCAGCGGACCGGCTGGGGCAAGTCGGCGGTCTACTTCACAGCGACCGCGCTGCTACGGGCCAGGGGCGCGGGCCCGTCGGTGATCGTCTCGCCGCTGCTCGCCCTGATGCGCAACCAGATCGAGGCGGCGGACCGTGCCGGGATCCACGCGGTTACGGTGAACTCGGCGAACACGCATGAGTGGGACGAGGTCTATGCGCGGGTCGCAGCCGGCGAGGTTGATGTCCTGCTGGTGAGCCCGGAGCGGCTGAACAATCCCGGCTTTCGCGACAACGTGCTGCCCAAGCTGATCGCTGCGATCGGGATGCTGGTCGTGGACGAGGCGCACTGCATCTCGGACTGGGGGCACGATTTCCGGCCCGACTACCGGCGGCTGCGCACCCTGCTCGCCGAACTGCCGCCGGGAGTGCCGGTGCTGGCGACCACGGCTACCGCGAACGCCCGGGTGACACGCGATGTCGCCGAGCAACTGGCCGTTGGTCATAACGCGACGGAGAGCGAGACGCTGATCCTGCGCGGGCCGCTGGATCGCCAGAGCCTGCACCTGGCGGTGGTCAGCCTGCCAGGTCCGCAGCAGCGGCTCGCCTGGCTGGCCGAGCACCTCGATGACCTCGCGGGGTCTGGCATCATCTACACGCTCACCGTCAGCGCCGCGCACGAGACGGCCGGCTTCCTGCGCGAGCATGGTTTCGACGTCGCGGCCTACACCGGAAAAGACGACCATGCGGAACGCAAAGCTGCCGAGGACTCCCTGCTCGCCAACGAACTCAAGGCACTGGTCGCGACCAGCGCCCTCGGCATGGGCTTCGACAAGCCAGATCTGGGTTTCGTGGTCCATCTCGGCGTGCCGCAATCGCCGGTCGCCTACTACCAGCAGATCGGCCGGGCCGGCCGGGGCGTAGCCCGGGCTGATGTGATCGCGCTGCCCGGTCGCGAGGACGCCGACATCTGGGCTTACTTCGGCTCGCTCGCGTTCCCGCACGAGCATGTCGTCCGGGTGACTCTCGCGGCCCTGGCCGACGCCGGCCGGCCGCTCTCACTCGCCGCGCTGGAGACGCGGGTCGACCTCTCCCGCAGCCGGCTGGAAATGATGCTCAAGGTCCTCGACGTGGACGGCGCGGTCCGCCGGGTAAGCGGCGGCTGGGAGGCGACCGGCGAGCCCTGGGTGTACGAGGCGGACCGCTATGCGCAGGTAGCGGCCGAACGGCGGCGCGAGCAGCAGGCCATGCTCGGCTACCTGGCGGCCGAGGGCTGCCGGATGGAGTACCTGCGGCACGAACTCGACGACCCGGACGCCGCGCCGTGCGGTCGGTGTGACAACTGCACGGGACGGCACTGGCCAGTCAGCGTCTCGCCATCCGGCGCCGACGCGGCGCGGGAGCGGCTGACCCGCCCCGGCGTGAAGGTGGAACCGCGGAAGATGTGGCCTGCCGGGATGTCGGATCTGGGAATCGCCGCCTCAGGGAAGATCGGCGCGAACCTGCTGGCCGAGACAGGCCGCGTCGTCGGACGGCTTACCGATCTGGGCTGGGGAGCCCGGCTGCGTACCTTGCTGGCCGTCGACCCGGAGGCCGGTCCTGCCGACGGGCCGATCCCGGACGACCTGCTAGCTGCCGTCGTGGCAGTACTGGCCGCTTGGGACTGGGCGGCTCGCCCGGCCGCCGTCGTCTGCGTCCCGTCCAGAAGCTGCCCCCGCCTCGTGACCGGCCTCGGCGAGCGGATCGCCGCGATCGGCCGGATCCCCTGCCTGGGCAGCCTCGCTTACGCGAGCGACACCTCGACGCCGCGCCAGTTCAACAGCGCCCAGCGACTGCGGACGCTGTGGCGGGACCTAGTGCTGCCGAAGCCATTGGCGGAGTCAGTAGCCCAGCTCACCGGCCCTGTCTTGCTGGTCGATGACCGGATCGAAACCGGCTGGACCATGACCGTCGCCGCGAAACTGCTCCGCGAGGCAGGCGCCCC
>JADGPC010000494.1 GCA_017882645.1 Streptosporangiales bacterium
AAAAGGGCCGGCGTCGAGATCGCCCGCGAACCGGATATCGAGCCGGCCGCGGCGAAATCCGCCTGGTTCGCCGCGCTCGCCCGGATGAGCGACGCGCTGATCGCGATGGGGCCGCTAGGGGTGGTTCTCGAGGACCTGCACTGGGCCGATGTTGCCTCCCTGGACCTGCTCGCCCACGTCGGAGCGGCCGCGGGCGGCACCGGCCTCACGATCATTGGCACCGTGCGGTCTCCCGCGGTGCAGGACGTCGCCGTCCGTCTCGCTGACCTCGGCCGGTTCGGCGCCGTGACGCTCACGCTTGCGCCGTTTACCGTCGATGAGGTCGCTGAGCTGGTCGATCCGGCTGCGGCGCCGGACGTGCGCAAGCGCACCGGCGGCCTGCCCCTGCTGGTGGCCGCCGTACGGGCGGGATACGCGTCGGCCGATCTCGCCGTTGTCGTAAGCGGCTTGCTGGCCGCCCTTACGCCGGCGCAGCGCGTGATCATGGAGGCGGCCGCTGTCCTCGGCGAGAACGTCGACGAGCACATCCTGGCGGGCCTGGTAGCCGGACCCTCGGCCAGCCCAGCCGGTTGGCACGACGAAGGCGTCGCGGATGCGCTGGCGGCTGCATGGCGCGGCGGGCTGCTGACGGTCGACGCTGCGACCCGGTGTTACGGCTTCGCGCACGCGCTGGTCCGGGACGGCATCGTGGACCGCCTTGACCCGCCGACCGCCAGGGCGCTGCATCGCGCGGCGGCGCTCGCGCTCGAGTCGTCGGCGGACGCCGACCGGGCTGGGCGCATCGCCATGCACTGGCGGCATGCGGGCACCGATCCCGATTCTCGGCGGGCGGCGGCACGGTGGGCCCGGCGGGCCGCGGCGGACGCGCGGGCAGGCCGGGCTTATGACGATTCCGCCCGGCTGCTGTCCGCGGCGCTGGCCGACATGTCCGCAGCAGACGGCGACAGCGTGGAGCGCGCCGAGGTGCTGATCGAGCTGGCCCGGGCGGAATACCTGGCCGGCCGGTACGACCGGTGCCTGGACTGCTGTGTTGACGCGGCGGACGCAGCCGCCGGTTCGGACCGGGGCGACCTGGTGGCGCGCAGCGCGCTGGTGCTGCAGAACGTGACGTACCCGCAAGCGGGTGAGGTGGTCTCCCGCCTGTGCCAGCGCGCGCTGACATACCCACGTCTCGAGGTCGGCCTTCGCGCCCGCGTGCTCGCCCAGCTAGCCACGGTAGAAGCTGATTCCGGCCGGGTCGGGCGGGCCGAGGTGCTGGCGCGCGAATCGCTGGCGCTGGCCACGCAGAGCGCGGATCCGCTGGCCGAGATCGAGGCCGCGCACGCACGCGAGATGACGCTCGTGCACCCCGCTGACACGGCGGAACGGATGCGGCTCGGCGACCTGGTGGCCGATCGGGCGGAGGCGCTCGGGCTGCCGCTGGCCGCGTTGGTGGGGCACGAGTGGCGGATCCATGCGGCGTACATGATGGCCCGGTTCGATGTCGTCGATGCCGCGGTGACCGCTATCGAACGGCTCGTCCGTACCTCCGCGTTGCCGCTGGCGCGATGGCACCTGCACCGATTGTACGCGGCCCGGACGCTGCTGACCGGCCAGTTCGCCGAGTCCGCGGGCCATAGCGGCCGCGCGTTCGCGATTGCCCGTGACTCCGGAGACGTGATCGCGATGTCCATGCACTTCGCTCACGGCATCCGGCTAGCGGTCGTACGCGGGGAGCCTGCCTGCCTGCCCGACGGATACCGCGAGGCGCTGGCCGCGGCGCCCTCGATGCCCCTTGTCGACGTCGAGCGTGCGAACGTACTGGCGTTGACCGGTTCGCCGCGCGAGGCACGGGGCATCTACGACACCCTGTGCGGCCTGCTCCCATTTCCCGCCGAACATCCGGCGTGGCCCGCGGTGCTCACCCAGATGGTCCAGCTCATCGAGCGATTCGGCGACGCGCCGACCGCCGAGCTCGTTTACCGGCAGCTCCTGCCGTTTCGTCCGTATCCGGGCGCGCTGGGCACCTCAACCGTCTACTTCACAGGCACGATCAGCCGCAATCTCGGCGAGCTGGCCGAGATCTTCGGCGACAGGGCGACGGCCATCGAACTGCTACGTGAGGCCCTGCCACGCAACCGGGCGATCGGCGCCCGGCCGGACGTGGCCATGACGTCGCTGGGCCTGGCCCGGCTGCTGCAGGACGGCAACCGGGCCGAGACGGCCGAGGCCGCCGCGCTGGCGCAGGACGCACTGGACCTGGCCCTCCGGCTGGACATGCCCGGCACGGCTGCGGCAGCGGGACGGCTCGCCACGCGGATCGCCGCTGACCGCGACCAAGCGGATCCACTGACCGCCCGGGAACGCGAGATCGCCGCCCTGCTCGCCGAGGCGATGTCCAACCGGCAGATCGCGACCCGGCTGGTGCTGTCCGAGCGGACCGTGGAGTCGCATGTCCGCAGCATCCTCGCGAAGACGCAGTGTGCGAACCGGATCGAGTTCGTCGCCAAGTGGAACCAATCATGAACATAAGAGCCGCCAAGGTCAGGGCGGAATCGCGGCTCGGCGCCCCTGCTCTATTTGTTCGGGCCACCGCGCCGGCCTTCGACGCCACGAAAGCGGGCC
>JADGPC010000084.1 GCA_017882645.1 Streptosporangiales bacterium
ACATCTACCATCGCCCCTAGGGCTCCGCTCGCCAGGTCTGTTCGCTGCCGACGCCGTCGGCCGACGTGCGGGTGCCGCGCCGGACCGGCGGGAACCGAGCTGGCCCGGACCGGCTACGCCGCGGTGAGCCTGCGCCAGCTGCTCACGATGACCAGCGGCGTCGGCTGGCGCGAGGACTATCACGACCCCGCCAGCCCGGCATCGTGGCTGCTCCGCCGGTGGCATGAGGGCGACGGCGGCCTGCGCGAGTCCCTGCTCGACATGCCGCCCGGCGATCCGCCCGGCAGCCGCTACGCGTACTGCACGCCGGATTTCGCTGGCCCTGGACTGGGCGCGCGAGCGAGCCACCGGCGAGACCTTCGCGGCCGCCATGGCCGGACTGTGGTCGGCCATCGAGGCCGAGCACCCCGCACGGATCGGACTGGACCGGCCAGCGGGGCACGGCGGCATCGCCATGGCCGGCGGCTCGCTGGCCGCCACGGCGCGCGACTGGGCGCGGATCGGCACGCTGCAGATCGACGGCAGGTGGGCGGGCCGGCAGGTGGTCAGCCGGTCCTGGGTCGAGGCGAGCTCCCGTCCGGAGCGTGAGTTCCTCGCCCCAGGCAGGCTGCCGAGCACCATTACCACCCACGCGGGCTTCGGCTACCACTGGTGGCCGCTTGATCGCGACGGTCAGCGGGTGATGGCCGACGGGATGCGCGGCCAGTTCGTCTACGTCGACCGGCCGCGGCGCATCGTCATCGTCAAGACGTCCGCGTGGCCGTACGCCGACGCGTGGTGGGACCGGCAGTGCCGGGACCTGTGCTACCTCGCGCTGCCGGCGATCGCCGACGCCGCGGCCGCCGCCGCGGCCGTCAGGCCAGATTCCGCGCGATGAGCAGCCGCATGATGTCCGAGGTGCCTTCCTCGATCTCCTCGAGCTTGGCGTCGCGCATCCACTGCTCGACCGGGTGCTCGCGCGAGTAGCCCCAGCCGCCGAGCGTCTGCACCGCTGCCCAGGTGCAGTGCATCGCGGTCTCCGAGGCGGTGAGCTTGGCCATCGCGGCCAGCCTGGTGGCGTCCTGCCCGGCGTCGAGTACGCGGGCGGCATGCAGCACCAGCAGCCGGGCCGCCTCGATCCGGGTGGCCATGTCCGCGAGCCGGAAGCCGACCGCCTGGTGCTCGATGATCGGCCGCCCGAACTGCTGCCGGGTCCTGGCGTAGTCGCGCGCGTACTCGTAGGCGGCCCGGGCGGCTCCGAGCGCGGCCGCGCCGAGAACGACCCGGGAGATGTCGAAGGTCTGCATCAGGCCGCTGAACCCCTGTCCCTCGCTGCCCAGCCGGTCCGCCTCCGGCACGGCGACGTCGTCCAGGAAGATCTCGCGGCAGACGATCGCGCGCTGGCCCATCTTGCGCATCGGCTCCCCGAAGGACAGGCCAGCGGCATCCCTGGTCAGCAGGAACGCCGAGACGCCGCGCGACCGTCGCGCCGGGTCGGTCGTGGCGAAGATCACGTAGAACTGCGCCGCGCCAGCGTTGGAGATCCACGCTTTCTGACCGCTGAGCAGGTAGCCGCCGTCGGTGCGCCGGGCCGACGTCGTGATCGAGGCCGCGTCAGAGCCCGACCCTGGCTCGGTCGTCGCCAGCGCCGTCATCGGCGGCCGCGGTCCGGTGAGCGGCCGCAGCCAGCGCTCCTTCTGCTCGGTCGTGCCGAGAGCCAGGACGGGATCGGCGAAGAAGCCGTTCGAGCACAGCAGGTTCCCGATGCCCGGATCACCCCAGCAGAGTTCCTCCTGGACCAGGCACTGGGTGAACACATCGGTGTAACCGCCGCCGCCGAACTCGGCCGGGATCATGAAGTCGGTGATGCCTACGTCGGCCGCCTTGGCGAACAGGTCCACCGGCGTGACGATGTCCGCCTCGTCGACCTCCCGGCCCCGCGGCCGGACCTCGCGGATCGCGAACTCGCGGGCCAGGCTCACCACCGCCCGCTGCTCGTCGGTGAGCGGCCAGGGCTCAGCAGCCGCGGGTGTCGCTGTCGGTGCCATCGCTCTCCTTGTTTCCAGTGACGATCCTGGCGTCCAGCGCCAGCGCCCCGGCGGTGGTCACCAGCAGCGGGTTGATCTCGACCACACTGACCTCCCGTTGCCGGGCAGCGACCTCGGTGACCAGGGCGATCACCTGCGCGGCAGCCTCCACGTCGATCCGGGGCCGCCCCCGCGCGCCGGCGAGAAGCCGAGCGCCGCGCAGCCGTGCGAGCATGCCGAGCGCCTGCGCCGGAGTCAGCGGGGCCAGCCCGATCTGGATATCCGCCAGCACCTCGGCGTAGATCCCCCCGAACCCGACCATGGCGACCGGACCGAACCGCGGGTCGCGGCTGACGCCGACGATCAGCTCGACTCCCCCGCCGGTGTCGGCCATTTCCTCCAGCACGAAGCTGGCGGGAGCGAGCCGGCTCATCATCCCGGCGTGGGCCGCGCGGAGCTCGGCGATGCCGGCCAGGCCCAGCCGGACGCCGCCGGCATCGGACTTGTGCCCGAGCCCGTTGGCCTTCAGCACCCACGGCGGCCGCAGCCGCCTGGCCGCGGCGTCCAGCGCGGCGCGGCTGTCGGCCAGCTCCGCCGCCGGGAACGGGATCCCGGCCGCGACCAGCAGCTGCCGGGCCGCCCAGTAATCACCTGTGTCGGTCCCCTGGACGGGCGCCGCCAGCGCAGCGCCCGGCGAGGTCACAGCTCCTGGCGAGGGCGCCCTCCCCCGTCCCGGCTCTAGCGCCGGCCCCGGCTTCGGCCCGGGGTTTTCGGCAACCGATCGCAGCGGCTCGCGCGGAGCCAGGATCCCCAGGCTGACCGAAGCGGACTCGGGCCGCCGGAACACCGGGATACCGCGAGCCCGCAGCGCGTCGGCCGCCGGCCCGCTGGGAAACATCGTGTGCACCGCGACCGGGCGCCCGGTTCGCGCCATCACCTCGCCGAGCTGCTCGGCGACCGCGAGCTCGGCCGCGGCGATCTCCGGACCGTACTCGCCGTA
>JADGPC010000495.1 GCA_017882645.1 Streptosporangiales bacterium
CGCCGCTGGCTGACCTGGCCCGGCCTCGGTTTCTGACGGCCCGAACTCCTCGCCGGGACCGGCTCCCGGCTCGAAGCCCAGCCGCCAGGCATCGTCCTCATCCCAGTCGAGCAGGCCGGACTCGCCGGCGATGGCCACCACGGGAACTAGCCGCTCGTCGGCCGAGCTCGCCGGCATCAGGTCGCCGGCCTTCAGGTCACCTGGGCGAACCCGCTCCGTCCACGGCACCCAGTCGGGTGCCAGCATGGAGTCGGGGCCAGGCAGCAGAACGCTCTCACTGACCGTGACCACCTTCGCGCGCGCGGCGCGGCTCACCGTCACGGCCCAGCGCCAGCCCACGTACGCGGGGCTCAGGCAGGCGAACTGGTGGGTGACCACCCGGTCGCTTTCGACCTCGATGCCGACGTGCGCGCCGACCTGGCCGGTGCCCGCGTCATCCTCGGCTGCGCCCCGGGCGAGATCGACCGCGTCAGCGCAGGCCTGGTCCGGCTCGGGCTGTCGTGTCGTCGTGGTGCTCACGATCACTCATTCTGCCGCATCCCGGTTACTGCCCGCGCACAGACGGCATTTGCCGGCCCCTTTGGATGCCGCATTTCGCCTGTCCGGCCAGACCGGGACAGCGAGCCGGGGTCAGCGGTGCGGCCATCTGGCGCTCCAGGGCCAATACTGGGTCCATGGGAGATTCGCGGGCCGGTGCCAGGGCTGGCGCCAGCGCGCCTGAGGGTGCCGCTGCACGCGCCAGGCGGGCCGCCAGATCGTTCGTCTCTGCCTCGCAGGCGACAGGGCGCGCGGGCGCCTCCGCGGCCGGCGGCGCCACGCGGACGCTGCACAAGATGACCCATGCCTCCGGCGCGGGCCGGACCGGACTCGCCCAGCTGATCGAGCTGTCGGCCGCCGGCAGCGTCGGCGACGGATTCGTCGCGGTCGCCCTGGCGGGAACGCTGTTCTTCAGCACGTCAGTGACCCAGGCACGCGGCCGGGTCGCGCTCGCGCTGATCATCACGATGGCGCCGTTCGCACTGCTTGCCCCCTTCGTCGGCCCGATGCTTGACCGGGTGCAGCACGGCCGCCGGTACATCCTGATCGGCACCATGCTGGCGCGCGGCCTGCTGTGCTGGGGGATGGCCGGCGCGGTCCAGCACAACGACACGCTGACGCTGCTGCCCGCGGCGTTCGGCGTTCTGGTGCTGCAGAAGGCGTACGGGGTCACCCGAGCCTCGGTCACTCCCCGGCTGCTGCCTGAGGAGATCACCCTGGTCACCGCCAATTCCCGGTGCGCGCTCGCATCGCTGATCGCGACCACCATCGGAGTTCCGGTCGCGGCCGGGATCGCAGCGCTGGCCGGCCACGCCGCGGGAAGCAGCGAAACAGGCGCCGCCTGGGTCCTGCGGGTCGGGACACTGGTGTATCTCGCGGCCATGGTGCCGGCCTTCCGGCTGCCGAGCGGCGTCGACGAGCCCGCCACGGACCAGGAGTCGCAGCCGGCCGCTGAGCATGAGTCCGCGGAGCAGGTGCCCGGGGAGCACCGGGCGGCCGAGCACAGCACCGCGGGCGCGCCGCGGCGCCGGCTTCACCGGAAGCTCTTCCCGAAGCCGGTCGGGCCGGTGGTCGGCGAGGCACTCGGCGCGAACTTCACGCTCCGCGCCTATTCGGGCTTCATGATCTTCTTCCTGGCCTTCATCTTGCGGACCGTTCACTTCGGTACCGTCTCCGACAAGCTGGCGCTCGGGGAGATGATCGCTGCCGTCGCCATCGGCGGGTTCATCGGAACGGCCATCGGCGCTGCGCTGCGGTCGCGGGCGCCGCAGGTGATCGTCTTCGGCATGCTCGGGGTCACGCTGGTCGTGACTACGTTCTGCGCGATCTACTTTGGCCTGTGGGCGGCGGTGATCGTGGCGTTCGCCGCTGCCGTCGGCCAGACGCTGGTCAAGCTGGCGCTCGACTCGATCGTGCAGCGGGAGGTCAGCGCTGACGTGCGATCGTCGACGTTCGCGGCATCCGAGACGCTGCACCAGCTGTCCTGGGTCATCGGCGGCCTGCTCGGCCTGCTGATGTCGATGACGGGGAGCGGTGTTGCCGGGCTAGCCGTGGCTGCCGCCGGGCTGGCACTGGCGCTCGGCTCGCTGCTCCTGGCCCGCAGAAAGCGCGTCCTAGGCCACCGTCGGCAGCCCGTTCCTGGCTAGACCGGATAGTTCCTGGCTAGACCGGATAAGGGTCGGGAGTAACGATGTACTCGCGGCCGTGCGGAGTGGTCCAGATCAAGGCGCCCGGCTGAGGCTGGCTGAGCTGCCAGCCGGGTGCCTGCTTGGCCTGATGATGGGCGCGGCACAGGGGCTCGAGGTTGCACTCGCAGGTCTTGCCGCCCTGGTCGTAGGCCCGAGTGTGGTCGAGATCGCAACGACGGGCAGGTCGGCGGCAACCCGGGAAACCGCAGGTCCGGTGCCGGATCGCCACCAGTTCGCGGAGCTTGCCCGGCGGCCGGTACGCGGCGGCCTGGCGCGGGTGAGCGCAGCTTCCGCGTTCCAGCCAGGCGAACTCCAGGCCAGCCAGCCATGCCGCATTTCGGGCCGCAGCCGGCAGGGGCGAGCTCCTCGATCCGGGCGAGCTCCTCGATCCCGCTGAGCGGGGCGGCAGTCCGGGGTCGGGCGGCGGGCCGGGGCCGGGGCTGGGCGGCGGGCCGGGGCCGGGGCCGGCGCGGGCACAGGCGTGGGCTGCGGCCGTGCCGTCCGGGGCGGTCAGCGTCATGCACCACCGCGTTCCTGGGCCCGCGGAGAGCCGGGCGGCCAGATCACGGCAGGTCCAGGCGTCCAACGGACCGAAGCCCGCGATTTCGCCCGGCGCGTGGGACAGGTCCAGCCACGCCGAGACCGGCATCGTCAGGTGCACCGACCCGGTCAGCGCGGCCATCCGGGCGCCCGCCTCGCGGGCAGGCCCGGGAAGCAGGGACTCCGGGTCCCGGCCGGCCAGCAGCGCGGTGAACACCGCCGCCCGTAGCTGGTCCATGGTCCCGGTCGCGCCGGCCTCCTTCAGTGACCGGGCGATCGCGCTGATCCGCTGGTCCGCGGCGATCATCTCGGCGGGCGGCAACTCCCGGCCAGCCAGGGCGCCGTTTCCCGACCCTTCCTGCCACGACTCCACCCGGGCATCGGCGCGGGCCTTCTCGGCCCGCCGGCGCAGCGCCTCCGGCTCCAGGTACAGCACCATCGACCGCAGTGCCGCCCTCAGCTGGCTGGTCGTCATTGACCCAGCCTGCGCGAGGTACGCCATCGCAACCGCGGCCGCCTTCAGGGCACTCAGGCCGGATAGCTCGGCCGCGAACACCCTGGCCCTGGCCAGGTCGATCCGTCCGGCGAGCAGCGCCCTCAGCACCGCCGGCAGCCGGGCCAGGTCTCGCGCCAGCCCGAGCAGGCTGTCTGCCGACCGGCCGGTCAGTACCAGCGCGGCGGCAAGCTCCTCGCTGACGTGCTCGCTGACCCGCGACCAACCCGGCCTAGCGGCCGCCCGCATCCGGCGGGCGTCGAGCTCGGCCACGGCGGCGATCTCCATGCCTGCCTGCCACGACGACAGGCGCCGTGCCGCCCGCAGCACCCCGACCAGCTCGTCGTCGGAGAGTCCGGCGAAACCGTCGTCGAGGACGCCCTGGGAGAACCCGGCCAGCGCCGGGCCTGGTTCGAGGCCGTCCAGCAGCCCGCCGTCCTCGAATCCCGACTGACACGGAGCTCCGGACGGACCCCAGATCGCATCCAGCTCGGCCGCGAACTCTTCCCCGGCCGCAAGCTCTCCGTCCGCCACCCCGGGCCAGCGATCGCTCTCTTGCGGGCCGTCCTCAGGCGGCCCGGCGAACGGATCCGGCCACAGCCCGGCCAGCTCGGCGTCGGATGGCTCATGCCACGCCGCGGCCGGGGGGACTTCGGGCCCCCCGGCGCCGGGCGGCGAACCACCGGGCCGGGCGACGTCACCGGCTCCTGGCGGCGGGTCCACTGGCGGGATCATCATCAGGCGGCTCCGCGGAGATCCACGACAACGAATTTGTTATCGATAACTCTACAGAGACCCTCTGACAGTTAGCTTACACATTCGATTCAGCTGGCCAGTGGTGTGCTGACCGTGAATGCCCGTGCACCGGGCTGGCGCCGATGATCGCCAGGTCAGGGCTGCGCTGTCGATCAATACTGAGTTGCCGTCAGACGTCGATGTCGTCCGCTACCGCCCGCAGCACAGCCGCGATCTTCTTGGCTTCCCTGGCATCAGGGTGCTTGCCGCGGTGATAGGTGTTGGACAGCCCGTCAAGCAGCTTGATCAGGTCTTCGACCAGGACGGTCATCTCGTCCGTGCCCTTGCGGCTCGCCTTGGCGACAGTAGGCGGCGGTTCTAGCGTCCTGACCTGCAGGGCCTGAGCTCCCCTGCGGCCCTCGGCCACGCCGAACTCGACCCGCTGCCCGGCTCGCAATACGGTGCCGGGGGCCGCCAGTGCAGTCGAGTGCACGAAGACCTCACCACCGTCATCCCGGGTGAGGAAGCCGAAACCCTTGTCGGCGTCATACCACTTGACCTTGCCAGTAGGCACGTGCGGACCCTTTACGCGAAGAGAAATGATGAGTTACGACCTTGGCGCGCATATCTAGGCTATCGGTGCCGGCCCAGTACGCCACGTCCGGATGGAACTGGCTAGGCCAGAAGTACTTACCGGCTAGGCACGGTCTGCCCCAAAAGTATGCTTGCGCTCCCGGGACTCCGTCGACAGCGGAGTCATGAGCAGAACATACCCTGTCCTGGCCGGGAGGACACCGTATTAATGCCCCACGACCGCCCCACCACTGGCCCGCCACTGGCCCGCCACTGGCCCACCACTGGCCCCGCCGCCTGGCCCGCAGACCAACCGTCAGCCGGGTTTGCGCGGTGTGCTCCAGGGTGGCCGTCTGGGCTCACGTTTTCCCTGGTACACCCTTCGCAGCAGATATCCGGCACCGAGCACCGCGGCGATCCGGCTCAGCCGGCCGGCCGCCAGCCAGGCCTCGAACGCGTAGGAGCCGACGGACGGGCGCTGGCCGCCGAGAGCCATCAGCAGGACCGCTCCGAAGATCACAAGCAGAACAGGAACGGCGAGTCCGAGCCACTTATCGCGACGGTCCCATTTTTTCGAACTTATCGCGACGAGGGCCCCGATAAGCCAGATAGGCGGGTACACGGCGGCGCCTATCGCGAGCAGCACGATGGCGATGGTCTCCAGCCGGTCGCGGAGCGCGAGGGCGAGGAGACCCGAACCGAGTCGCGAGATCCGGTCAGCGGCAATGCTGCTCATCCCCGCCAGCCGGCCGCTGCCTCCTGCCCGCCCGGCCGACTCGTCGGCCGGGATGCTGAACTCGACGCCAGGCTCGGGCTCATCGGGGCGATCGGGCTCCTCGGAGCGATCGGGCGGGTTGGGCGCGGGCAGCGGTGCTCCGGCGAGGGACTCGGGTGAGGGCGACGGGCGCGGCAGCAGCGTCCTGGGCGGCACGCCGTTGCGCTCGGGCAGGTCACTGGCGTCCGGGGCGTGGCGGTGGCCTGGCTCGCTGGCCGGAGCCTGCAGCGAGATGGGAGGCGGCGCGGTGTCTCCCGGAAGGGAGGGCGTGGCCGGAGCCGTGACCCCGGGAAGCGGCGGGCCGCCAGGAGGCGGCAGGCCGATCGAGACCGAGGAACTCACGGGAGGGACCGGCGACCTGACGGCGACCGGCGAGCCGGCCGGGACGGGCAGCGCGGTCGCGGCGGGCGAGCCGCTGCCGGCCGGCGGGACGGCCGCCGAAGCGGTCCCAGGAGCGGCTGGGACCTCGGAGAACGTCACCAAGGCCGGTGCCGATATCCCGCTGGTGACCGGCAGCCGCCCTGGCACTTGCAGATCGAAGGTCGGCTCGGCCCCGGCCGCGGCGCGAACGGACGCGTGGGCCGCCCCCGTGCCATGCGGCCAGACTTGCCGCACGGCACCGTTCGCGAGGCCGCCGATCCGGCTGCCGATCGCCGCCTCCTTGCGCGCCGCGATCTTGGTGCGCTCGTTCTCGACCAGGGCGATCGGATCGCCGAGAGCCGCCAGAGTCTGCCTGACCTGGGCCGGCGTCGCGCGGCTCAGGCTCCCGACCTCCGCTTCGATGCGCGCCCGCGTCTGGTCGAGCAGGGCCTGCCGGTCGCTGAGCCCGAGCCGGCTCCTGGCCGCGAGGGAGAGCCGGTTGAGGTAGTCACGGACAAGCTGCTCCGCGGGCGGATTCATGACTTGATGATCCACCTTTAATGGCCCCTTGGGGAGCCGGCACGCATGATGGCCTGATCGATTTGCCGCGCACCAGACCGCGTAACAGCAGGCCAGAGGGAGTGATGTGCACACTGATACGAAAAGCGGTCCCGGCCAGTGGCCGGGACCGCCTCTCTTGGTACTGCAGCAGGACTAGAAGTCCATGTCACCGCCACCGGGAGCGGCCGGGGCCTTCTCCTTCTCCGGCTTCTCGACGATGACGGCCTCGGTGGTGAGGAACAGCGCCGCGATGGAGGCCGCGTTCTGCAGGGCAGAGCGCGTCACCTTCGCCGGGTCGATGATCCCCGCCTTGAACATGTCGACGTACTCACCCGTCGCCGCGTTCAGGCCGTGACCTGGCTCGAGGTTGCGCACCTTCTCGGCCACCACGCCGCCCTCAAGGCCGGCGTTGACCGCGATCATCTTGAGCGGCTCCTCGAGCGCACGGCGCACGATCTGCGCGCCGGTCGCCTCGTCGCCAGTCAGCTCGAGCTTCTTGAAGGCGTTCTTGCCCGCCTGGAGCAGGGCGACGCCGCCACCGGCGACCACACCCTCCTCGACGGCGGCCTTGGCGTTCCGCACCGCGTCCTCGATGCGGTGCTTGCGCTCCTTCAGCTCGACCTCGGTCGCCGCGCCGGCCTTGATGACGGCGACGCCGCCGGCCAGCTTGGCGAGCCGCTCCTGGAGCTTCTCGCGGTCGTAGTCGGAATCGGTGTTCTCGATCTCGGCGCGGATCTGGTTGACCCGGCCGCTGATCTGCTCGGCGTCGCCGGCACCGTCGACGATGGTGGTCTCGTCCTTGGTGACCACGACCTTGCGGGCCCGGCCGAGCATGTCAAGCTCGGCGCTGTCCAGCTTGAGGCCGATCTCCTCGCTGATGACCTGGCCGCCGGCCAGCACGGCGATGTCACCGAGCATGGCCTTGCGGCGGTCGCCGAAGCCCGGCGCCTTGACCGCGACGGACTTGAACAGGCCGCGGATCTTGTTGACGACGAGCGTGGCGAGGGCTTCGCCCTCGACGTCCTCGGCGATGATCACCAGCGGCTTGTTGGCCTGGACCACCTTGTCGAGCAGCGGCAGGAGGTCCTTGTTCGCCGAGATCTTCGAGTTGACGATCAGGATGTACGGGTCCTCGAGAACCGCTTCCATCCGGTCAGGGTCGGTCACGAAATAGTGCGAGATGTAACCCTTGTCGAAGCGCATGCCCTCGGTGAGCTCGAGCTCGAGGCCGAAGGTGTTGCTCTCCTCGACGGTGATGACGCCTTCCTTGCCGACCTTGTCCATCGCCTCGGCGATCATCTCGCCGATGGCGGGGTCCCCGGCCGAGATGGAGGCCGTCGAAGCGATCTGCTCCTTGGTCTCCACGTCCTTGGCGAGCTTGGACAGTTCCTCGCTCACCCGCTCGACCGCGGCCTCGATGCCCCGCTTGAGGGACATCGGGTTCGCGCCCGCCGCCACGTTGCGCAGGCCCTCACGGACCAGCGCCTGCGCCAGCACGGTGGCCGTGGTGGTGCCGTC
>JADGPC010000496.1 GCA_017882645.1 Streptosporangiales bacterium
CGGGCCGGTTGAGGTCCTCGTTCTGAACGACGTCCGGGGGCCGAACTCGGTCGGTGACCTTTCCGGTGGCCGTGGCCACGACCTGAATGTCGTCCCGGCCGTCGATCGTCACGTAGTAGGGCGGAGGAGAGGCAGCGCTCGCCGAGTCCGTGATCGCCAGTCCCGGCAGGACACCATGCTCGAGCAGGCCGTAGACCGAGCCGCCCGCCGCCGCCAAGCCGACGGCCACAATGGCGAGGCTCAAGGCCAGGTGACGCCGCCTCCGGCTGGTTGACGGAGCCTTGTCGTCGGCAGCCAGGACCGGAATTCCCGCTGTCATTGCGCACACTCCGTATTAACCCGGCATCTAGGACTAGATGTACCACACCCGACCGGCTGCCCGCCCGCGGGCCGTCCTCAGATCGTGGACGAGGCCCCGCCGACCGACGGCTTCATGATCACGGAAATCTTTCAGCAGCGACTACCGAGAAATTTCCGTGATCATGAAGCCGATCGCGCGACGGGGCGCGGCGAGGCTGGGCGGGACGCTGGGTGCGCTGCGGGGCAGCGTCAGGCGAGGACGGAGGGGCGGCTGGCCAGGGCGAGCGTCAGCTCTTCGACGGCGAGCAGCGGCGCGACGCTAGCGGCCAGCCGCTCCCGGCAGAGCATGATGGCCTCGATCCGCCGCACCGTGATCCGCGGGGTCGAGGACTCGGCGATCCGGCGCAGGTCGGGCTCCCTGGACGCGTTCGCCAGTTCCACGTCGGCCGCGAACTGGATCGCGAGCACGTCCCGGTAGAACGCCGCCAGGTCGAGCAGCGCGAGGTCAAGAGCATCCCGCTCGATCCTGGTCGCACGAGACTTCTGCCGCGCCTCCAGGTCCTTCATGGCGCCTGCTGAGCCCCTGATCGCGGCAGCGACGCCCTTCCCGGTGGAACCCTCGCCGAAGGCGCGCCTGAGCGCCTCGCGCTCTGGCTCGTCGAGCGCCTCCTTCGTGGCCAATCCCTCGGCCTTGGCCGCCTTCTCCAGGGCGGCGGCGGCGGCGAAGGCCTCGGCCAGGCCGGTGACCCGGAGCGGCACTGAGAGTACTTCGGAGCGGTGCCTGGCGGTGTCGGGATCGGTCGCCAGCCGGCGGGCCCGGCCGATGTGGCCGAGCGAGGCCCGCGCCGCGTCGAGCGCGGCCTCGGGGCTGACGCCCTCCCGCTCGAGGATCGCGGCAACGGCCGCTGTCGGCGGCGTCCGCAGCGTGATCAGCCTGCACCGGGACCTGATCGTGGTCGGCAGGTCGGCCGCCGACGGCGCGCAGAGCAGCCAGATGGTTCGCGGCGGCGGCTCCTCGATGGCCTTGAGCAGCGCGTTCGCCGCCTGCTCGGTCGCCCGGTCGGCGTCCTCGAACAGCACGATCCGCCAGCCGCCGTACACCGGGGAGGCTGACGCCTTGAGTACTAGTTCCCTGGTCTGCCTGACTCCGTAGGAGAGCCCGTCCGGCCGGATCAGCAGCAGGTCGGCATGGGTGCCAGCGGCGACCTGATGGCAGCTCGCGCACTCGCCGCAGCCCTGGTCGTGGCAGAGCAGCGCGGCCGCGAAGGCTCGCGCGGCGACCGATCGCCCCGAGCCGGGCGGCCCGGTGAAGAGCCAGGCATGCGTCAGGCCGCCCCGTCCGTCGGCCGCCGCCCGCAACTGCTCGACGACGGTCTCCTGCCCGGCTAGCTGGCCGAACACGGCCCACGGGGTCATTCGCGGATCACCGGGATGGAGCCGGTGATCTCCTCGGCCCGCTCGGGCACCGGGTCGGGCAGCCGGTCCCGCACCGCGGCCTGGACGGCCCGGCTGATCTGCGAGGGCTCCATAGTCGCGTCGAGCATGACGTACCGGTCGGGGTCGTCCTTGGCCAGACCGATGAACGCGTCCCTGACCCGGTCGTGAAACTCCTCGGGCTCGGCCTCGAGCCGGTCCGCTGAGCTAGCCCGGCGGCCCAGCCCGGCGGAAGGCGGCAGGTCGAGCAGGAACGTCAGGTCGGGAACCAGGCCGCCGGTGGCAAGCTCGTTAACCCGCCGGATGGCATTGAAGGGGAGCTGGCGCCCGCCGCCCTGGTAGGCCAGCGTCGAGTCGACGTATCTGTCGGTCACCACGATCGTCCCCCTGGCCAGCGCCGGGCTGATCACGCTGGCCACGTGCTCGGCCCGGTCCGCCGCGTACATCATCACCTCGGCCCAGGGTGACAGGCCGGTGTGGGCGGTGTCGAGCAGCAGCGCGCGGAGCCGCATGCCGATCTTGGTGGCGCCTGGCTCGTGCGTCGCGAGCACGTCGTAGCCGTTCTCGCGCAGCCAGATCGCGAGCAGCCTGGCCTGGGTCGACTTGCCGGCCCCCTCGCCGCCCTCGAACGCGACCAGCAGGCCGTGGCCGCTGGGGCGCTGGACCGCCAGGTCCGCCAGGCCCTCGTCGGCATAGCGTCCGGCACCGCCATCGCCGCCGCCGGCCGCTTCCGGCTCGTACGGCGCCGGATTCCCGCGGACGGCGGCCGCAAGGTCGGCCAGCAGCGGTACTCCGGGCCGGTCATCCATCTGCCGGTAGGACGTGAAGCCGAGCAGCATCGCCACGACGGCGGCCAGCAGCAGGACGACGTTGTTGCCGACCGCCACATACTTCACGGTGCCGATCGACAGGTTGTGCGACTTGGTCAGCGAGCCGACGATCGAGGTGATGCCGCCGGCGAGCACGCCGGAGATCGCGATCACCGCGAACATCACCACGCGCAGGGCCGACTGCAGGAAGGCGAAGGTACGGCCGCGGGTATCGTCGTCAACCTCGCGGCCGATGATCGTGTAGCCGGTCACGTAGGCGATGCCGGCGAAGACGCCGAGCACCACGACCAGGAAGACCACGACCGGCAGGTTCGGGATCAGCCCGATCAGGGCCAGCGGCACCCCAGCGACGGCGATGGCGAGGCCGAACAGCCGCCGCCTGCTGAACTGGCCCAGCAGCCGGACACCCGCCGACATGCCGATGGCCAGCCCGACGAAGATGGCCGCGAACACCAGGCCCCAGCCGGCCGAGCCGCCGTGCAGCGTGCCTTTCACGTAGACGTAGCCGAGACCGACCACCACGCCGGCCCCGGCGAACGCGCCGGTCATGCCGATTGTGATGCCGCGGACGACCCGGTTCTTGCCGACGAACCGCCAGCCGTTCCAGATCGACTTAGCTACCGAGGGGACCGAGATCGCCTCGCCGGTCCGCCGGCGGGGCAGTTCCCTGAGCGAGTAGCAGGTCACCGCTGAGATCACGAACGTGACCACGTTGAAGTAGAGCGCCAGGCTGACCTGGCCGGTAGCCGGGGTGCCGAAGTAGCTGAGCCTGCTCTCGGCCAGGCCGCTGCTGATCGCCGCCAGGACGACGAACAGCAGCGAGGCGACCGGCGCCGTCCCGTACGTGGTCAGCAGGCTGTACTGGTTAGCCTGCTCGAGCTTGTCCGGCGGCACCAGGTTCGGTATCGACGCGTCCTTGGCCGGGGTCCAGAACAGCGATGCGCAGCAGGCGAGGAACTGGGCGACATAAAGCCAGGTCAGCTTGTTGGCGAAACCGAAGATCAGGTTCAGCGGGATGGACAGGTACAGGACCGCCCTGACCACGTCGCCGATGACCAGGTTCATCCGGCGGTCGAACCGGTCGGCGACCGCGCCGGCCAGCGGGCCGAAGAGCAGGTAGGGCAGCAACGAGGTAATCCAGACGCCGCCGACGGCGATCGCGCCGGCCGTCGCCTGGACGCGCGATCCCGTCAGCGAGTAGGCCAGCGCGGACAGCGCGAGCAGGCTCAGCCAGTCCCCCAGGCTGGACAGTGAGGTCGCGATCCACAGCCGCCTGAAGGGCCTGATCGACAGCACGCCGTCCTGGTGCTGCCCGAATGGGGACCTACGGCTCATCGTGCAAGGCTATCGAGACTGGGGCGGGCGCGCCGCTGGCCGACGGAACGCGGCCGTCAGCTGGTTTCCTGGCTGTCCGTTCCTGACCCTGCTGTGCCTGACCGCGAGGTAGTCTTCCTGGCCGGCGGCTTCCTGGCTGGCGCCGGCTTCTTGGCTGGCGTCTTCTTGGCTGGCGCCGACGCGGGCTTCCTGGCCGTCGCCGCGCGCCGCTTCGGCGCCGGGGCAGCGGCCCGGCGCTCAGCCAGCAGCTCGATGGCCCGCTGCAGGGTGATCGACTCGGGCGCGTCGCCCTTGCGCAGCGACGCGTTCGTCTCGCCATCGGTCACGTACGGCCCGAACCGGCCTTCCCGCAGCACGATCGGCTTGCCGCTCGCGCTGTCGTCGCCCAGCTCGCGCAGCGGCGGCGCCGCCGCCGCCCGCGCGCCCCGGCCACGCTGCTTGGGCTGCGCAAACAGTTCCGAGGCCTGGTCGAGCGTCAGCGTGAACAGCTGCTCGTCCGACTCGAGCGACCGGCTGTCCGTGCCCTTCTTGACGTACGGCCCGTAGCGGCCGTTCTGCACGGTGACCTGCTCGCCGTCGATCTCTCCGATCGCCCGCGGCAGGGTGAGCAGCCGCAGCGCTTCGTCCAGCGTGACGCTGTCCAGGTCCATCGCCTTCAGCAGCGAGGCCGTCCTCGGCTTGGCCGATGACGGCGCGTCCTGCTCCAGCACCTCGGTCACGTACGGGCCGAACCGGCCGGCCCGGGCGACGACGGTCAGGCCGGTACCGGGGTCACTGCCGAGGATCTTGTCGCCGCTCGGCCGCGCGAACAGCTCGCTGGCGTACTCGGGCGTCAGCTCGTCCGGCGCCGTCCCCTCGGGGACGTTCACCCGCTCGCCGTCGCGCTCCAGGTATGGCCCGTACCGGCCGACCCGGATCACGATGTCGGTGCCCGCCAGCGGGAACGAGCTCACGTCCCTGGCGTCGATGTCGCCGAGATCGCTGACCATGTCCTTGAGGCCTTCTTCGCGGTGGCCGTCGCCGCCAGCGGGAGCGTCGGCGCCGAAGTAGAACCGGCGCAGCCACGGCACCCGCCCGGCCTCGCCCCTGGCGATCTCGTCCAGCGCCTCCTCCATGCTGGCCGTGAACTCGTAGTCGACCAGGTGGGTGAAATGCCGTTCGAGCAGGTTGACGACCGCGAAGGCGACGAACGAGGGCACCAGCGCGGTGCCCTTCTTGAACACGTACCCGCGGTCCAGGATCGTGCCGATGATCGACGCGTACGTCGACGGCCGGCCGATCTCGCGGTCTTCCAGTTCCTTGATCAGCGACGCTTCCGTATACCTGGCCGGCGGCCTGGTCGCGTGGTCGGCCGGGTGCAGGTTCCGGTGAGCCAGCGGGTCGTTCTCGGCCAGCGGCGGCAGCCTGCGCTCGCGGTCATCCCGGTCGGTCCCGTCGCCCTCCTCGACCTCCTCGACATAGGCCTTGAGGAAGCCGTAGAAGGTGATGATCTTGCCGGAGGCGCCGAACTCGGCCTCCTCGCCCGCCGTGGACCGGCCCGCGACCCGGATCGAGACGGACTCCCCGACGGCATCCTTCATCTGCGAGGCGACCGTGCGCTTCCAGACCAGCTCGTACAGCCGCAGCTCGTCGCCTGAGAGCCCGGCGCTCGCCGGGGTACGGAACCTGTCGCCGGCCGGCCTGATGGCCTCGTGCGCTTCCTGCGCGCTCTTCACCTTGCTGACGTAGGTCCGCGGGGTGTCCGGGATGTACTCGGGGCCGTAGAGCTCGCGTGCCTGGGCCCTGGCCGCGGTGATCGCCGTCTGGGACAGCGTCACCGAGTCGGTCCGCATATAGGTGATGTGACCGTTCTCGTACAGGCGTTGCGCCACCTGCATCGTGTACTTGGCCGAGAAGCCGAGCTTGCGCGAGGCCTCCTGCTGCAGCGTCGTCGTACGGAACGGCGCGTAAGGTGACCGCCGGTAGGGCTTGCGTTCAACCGACTTCACAGAGAACGAAGCGCCGCTGAGCCGGTCGGCCAGGCCGGCCGCGGCCGCCTCGTCCAGATGCAGAACCGGTGCCGCCTGCTTGTCCTCGGCACCCTGGCCAGCGGCGGCGGACCGGAGCTCTCCGGTCGGGGCGAAGTCGCGTCCCTGGGCGACCCGCCGACCGTCGAGGGCGACCAGGGTGGCGGCGAACCAGGTAGCGTCCTGGTCAGCGGGCTGGGGCGCGAACTCGGCCTCGAGATCCCAGTAGCGGGCCGGCCGGAAGGCGATCCGCTCCTTCTCCCGGTCGACCACGAGCCTGACCGCCACCGACTGGACGCGGCCCGCCGACAGCTGCGGCATGACCTTCTTCCACAGCACGGGCGAGACCTCGTAGCCGTAGAGCCGGTCGAGGACCCGGCGGGTCTGGTACGCCTCGACGAGGCCGTTGTCCATCTCGCGGGGGCTGGCGACGGCCGCGGCGATCGCTTCAGGCGTAATTTCGTGGAACACCATCCGCCTCGTGGGCACCTTGGGCTTGAGCTCCTGGACCAGGTGCCACGCGATGGCCTCGCCCTCGCGGTCCTCGTCAGTGGCGAGCAGGAGCTCGTCGGCGTCCTTCAGCAGCTTCTTGAGCTTGCTGACCTGCTGTCGCTTGTCGGCATTCACCACATAGAGCGGCTCGAAGTCGGCGTCGATATTGACGCCGAGCCTGGCCCATGGCTCTTTGCGCAGGTTGTCCGGAATGTCCGCGGCACTACCGGGCATATCGCGGATGTGGCCGATGCTCGACTCGACGACGTAGCCTTTGCCGAGGTACCCGGCGATCGTTCTGGCCTTGTTCGGCGACTCGACGATGACCAGCCTGCGGGCACCGTTATCCGCGGTGCCGGCGCTCGCCTTGCCGTTCCGTCCTGCCGGGCTCGTCCTTGCTGCCACGCCTTCTCTACCTCACATCTCGCAGACGCCAGGAGGCTACCCTAGGTGGCGGGCTGACTCCGCGCGTCCGATCACTTCGCTCATCTGATCCACCAAACGCCTTTCGGGGTAACTGATTCCCTCGCACCGGATTGAATCACCGCCGCGGACGCGCACAATAAGTGGTGATGGCGGAGTACTCCTACCTCGTGCTCAATCTTCCGCGCGGAACGTCCAGGGACGTCGCGAGGCGGATCCTGACGGACCATGCCGAGTACGGGCACTGGGAGCTCGCCAGGCTTCGCCTCGCGGCCGACGGCAGCCGGACAGCCACCCTGCGCCGCAAGATTATCCGGCCCCGGCAGGCAAGCGGGCA
>JADGPC010000085.1 GCA_017882645.1 Streptosporangiales bacterium
CCGCCGCCCGCGATTACCTCGATGTCGCCCCGGCCGTGGTGCGCACCGCCACCGACGTGCCGCTGCCGCCCATCGCCGGGGACCTCCCGGCCACGCTCGCCGACCCCGCCCGGCTGAAGGAGCTGGGCGAGCGGTGGCGGCTGGGCTCGTCGCTGTCCCGGTTCGTCTCGGCCGTCACCGGCCAGTGAGGCCCAGCGGCACGATGAACGATGGCACGGTAACGAGCAAACCGAAGGAGAGGCAATCGATGTCTGGGTCAGCCCTGTTCCCGGCCAGCCGGCTCGAGGACGCGGCCGAGCGGGTGCGTACGGGGGGACTCGACGCGCTGCTGCTGACGCCCGGCCCCGACCTGCGCTACGTCACCGGGTACGACGCCAAGCAGCTGGAGCGCCTGACCTGCCTGGTGATCCCGGCCCGCGGCGAGCCGGTCCTGGTCGTCCCGCGGCTGGAGCTGGCGGCCGCGCAGGCGTCACCGGCCTCGGGCCTCGGGCTGGAGATGATCGCCTGGGAGGAAACCGAGGATCCGTACGCCCTGATCGCCCGGCGGCTGGGCCCGGTCGGGGTAGCCGGGCTCGCGGACCAGATGTGGGCCCTGATGGTGCTGCGGCTCCGCGACGCGATGCCGGGGGCCCGCCAGGTCCTGGCCAGCTCGGCGCTGCGGGACCTGCGGATGCGCAAGAGCCCCGCCGAGGTCGGGGCGCTGCGAGAGGCCGGGGCCGCGATCGACCGGGTGCACGCGCGGGTCCCCGGCTGGCTCAAGGCCGGCCGGACCGAACGCGAGGTGGGAACGCTGATCGCCGAGGCCATCCTGGCCGAGGGGCACACCCAGGTGGATTTCGTGATCGTCGGCTCCGGCTCGAACGCCGCCAGCCCGCACCACGAGGTCTCCGACCGGGTGCTCCGCCCGGGGGACGCCGTGGTCGTGGACATCGGCGGCATGATGCCGTCCGGCTACCGTTCCGATTGCACCCGGACCTACGCGATCGGCGAGCCGCCCGCGGGCTTCCTCGCCTACTACCAGGTGCTGAAGGACGCGCAGGAGGCGGCGTACCGGGCCGTCCGCCCCGGTGTGCGCGCCGAGGCCATCGACGCCGCCGCCCGTGAGCCGATCACCCGGGCTGGGTATGGCGCGGCGTTCATCCACCGCACCGGGCACGGCATCGGCCTGGAGTCGCACGAGGATCCCTATATCGTGGCGGGCAACGCCGAGCCGCTCAGCCCCGGCATGGCGTTCTCGATCGAACCGGGCATCTATCCCGGGCCGAACGGAGCCCGCATCGAGGACATCGTGGTGTGCACGGACGAGGGCGGCGAGCGCCTGAACAACGCGGCCCGCGACCTCATCCTGGCCGACGGCTGACCGGGGCGGGTCAGCGGTCGGGGGGCGTGTCGCCGCGGCCCTGCTGTTCGGCGAGGAAGCGCTCGAACTGGGCCGCCAGCTCGTCCGCGGTGGGCATCTGCTCGCCGTCGAGCAGGCTGTCCTCCGCGCCCTCAGTGCCGGATTCCGCGAGCGAGTCGTACTGCCGCTCCAGCGCGGTGACCAGCTCAGCGACCTCGGACGACTCCGCGACCTGCCGGTCGATTTCGCTGTTCGTCCGGTCGGCGGCCAGGCGGAGCGCGTCACTGGGCAGGTCCAGGCCGGTGGCGGCGCAGACCTTGTCCAGCAGTGTGACCGCGGCCTCGGGGTAGACGGCTTGCGCCAGATAGTGCGGCACGTTCACGGCGAAGCCGAGCGCGTCCCGGCCGGCCTGGCCCAGGCGCAGTTCCAGGAGCGCCGCGGCGCTGCCGGGAACCTGGAGCTTGCTCGGCATCTGCTGGCGGCCGTCGATCAGCTCGGGACGCGTCCCGTGACTGATGACGCCGAGCGGCCGGGTATGCGGAACGCCCATCGGTATGCCGTGGAATCCGATCAGCGGACCGCCGCCCAGCCGGGCGGACAGCGACTGCACGGCCGCCGCGAACAGCTCCCACTCGTGGTCCGGCTCGGGCCCGGACAGCAGCAGGAACGGCGCGCCGGACAGGTCCTTCAGCAGGCGGACGGCCAGTTCCGGGCGCTCGTAGTCTTCCCAGTGGTCGGTCGAGTAGGTCATCATCGGGCGCCGGGAGCGATAGTCGATCAGGCGGTCGACGTCGAACGTGGCGATCGTCTCGGACTCGCACACGGTCGACAGATGGTCGGCCAGCAGGCGCCCGGCCGCGCCGGCGTCCATGAAGCCCTCGAGGTGGTGCAGCATCGCCACGCCGTCCAGGTCCGGCACGTCCGCGCCCAGCTCGTACAGGTCTTCCGGATCCCGCTCCATCATGAAATTATCCCACCAATCCGGCACCAGGCTGACACCCGACGCTGACCGCTACAACACCGGGCCGCCCGCCTTTCCATCCCGGGCCAGCACAGCTACACCCCTGCTGGTTCCGCGGCGGCGTGGCGCGCCTCCGGGTGGCCGATCGACAGGCCGCTGTCGGCGTCGAAGAACTGCAGGTTGGCCGTGTCGATGGCGAGCTCGATCGGCTGGCTGGGGCGGACCGTGGACCGGGCCGAGACCCGCGCGGTCCACAGCGACTTGCCGCCGACCAGGGCCGCCACGCTCTCGTCTTCCCCACTGTTCCCGGTCGCCGCGTCGGCGATGCTGGAGTGCTCCACCCGCGGCGCGTCGATCGTGAAGATCACGTGGATCTCGGTGCCGAGCTCCTCGGTGACGCCCGCGGTGACCGGCATGCGGGCCCAGCCCTCGTCGGCCAGCGAGGCGTCCTCGAAGTCGGAGGGCCGGATGCCCAGGATGACCTGCCGCCCGAAGTAATTGTCGAGGCCCTGCTTGTTCTCGATGACCGCGGCGGGCACCGGGAGCTTGTACCCGGCGAAGGTGACCACGGGGCCGTCGTCCCGGGTCAGCTCGGCCGTGACGAAGTTCATCGCCGGCGAGCCGATGAAGCCGGCCACGAAGCGGTTGACCGGCGACCCGAACAGGCGCTGCGGCGTGTCGACCTGCTGCA
>JADGPC010000497.1 GCA_017882645.1 Streptosporangiales bacterium
CTACATCAGCCACTATGCCGAGCACCGGCACGACCCGCCTTACGAGATCGACGGCGTGGTGGTCAAGCTGGACCCGATCGCGGTCCAGGAACGGCTCGGCTTCACCAGCCGGGCTCCGCGATGGGCGATCGCCTACAAGTACCCGCCGGAAGAGGTCACCACCCGGCTGCTCGACATCAGGGTGAACGTCGGCCGGACCGGCCGGGTCACGCCGTTCGCCGTGATGACACCGGTCAAGGTGAGCGGGTCGACGGTCGAGCGCGCGACGTTGCATAACGAGGACGAGATCGCCCGCAAGGGTGTCCTGATCGGCGACATGGTCGTGCTGCGCAAGGCAGGCGATGTCATCCCCGAGGTGGTGGGGCCGGTGCTCGACCTGCGGTCGGGGGACGAGCGGGGCTTCGACTTCCCGACCGCCTGTCCGAGCTGCGGCACGCCGCTGGCCCGGGAGGCAACCGAGGTCGACTGGCGCTGCCCGAACACTCGGTCCTGCCCAGCGCAACTGCGCGAGCGGCTGTTCCACCTGGCGGGCCGGGGCGCGTTCGATATCGAGGTGCTCGGTTACGAGGCCGCTGCCGCGCTGCTGGCCGCCGGGCTGCTCACCGACGAGGGCGACCTGTTCTCGCTGACGGCGCAGCGGCTGGCGCAGTGCCCGTTCTTCGTCACCATCGGCGGCGGGCTGACCGCGAACGCGACGAGCCTGCTCCGCAACCTGGACGAGGCCCGTAACCGCCCGCTCTGGCGCGTTCTGGTGGCCTTGTCGATCAGGCATGTCGGCCCGACGGCGGCCAGGGCGCTTGCCGCGGCCTTCGGCTCGGTCGACGCGATCGCCACGGCGCCCGCTGAGAGGTTGATGCTCGTGGACGATGTGGGCCCGACCATCGCGGGCTCGGTCATCGACTGGTTCGCCGTGGACTGGCACCAGGCGATCGTGGCTAGATGGCGGGACGCGGGGGTCAGGCTCGCCGACCCGGATTTCGCCGGCTTCAGCCTCGGCGAGCCCGGCCAGGCGGGCGGCCCGCTGGCCGGAGTTACGGTCGTGCTCACGGGCAGCCTTTCCGGCCTCACCAGGGACGAGGCGGCGGAAGCCATTGCCGAGCGCGGCGGCAAGGTGTCAGGTTCGGTGTCGAAGAAGACCAGCTTCGTCGTGGCCGGCGACAGTCCCGGATCGAAGCTGGACAAGGCGGAATCACTCGGCGTGCCCGTGCTCGACGAGGCCGGCCTGCAGATCCTGCTCTCGGACGGGCCGCAGGCGGCGACTGAGGCCGCGCTATCCGGGTAGCACGCCACCGGACAATCTTCCCGCTTGTGCATCTACCAGGAAGCTTCGCAATGTGTAGTCAGTTAACTACGACAAGGCGCTTAGTAACAGATAGTATGCGTATGGCTTCGTCAAGTGTGGTTTCACAGCTACGCTGCCTGACAGAGATTCTCGAACCGGCACCCCCCCGGTCGACCGGCGGCCCGTGAGGACGCTATGAGGAACCCGAACGACACGCGTGACGTCGTCCCCCGTTTCGGCTCTCCGCCGTGGATCTACATCACGGCGGTGTCGATTGCCGGCGTGCTCGTACTCGGCCTAGCCGTAACTGACCTGAGGAACCTGCCGACGCTGGCCCACAACCCGATGTTCTGGGTGATCGCCGGGATGATCCTCACCGGCGACATCTGGCGGGTCCCCACCCCCGGTCAGTCAGGATCCGATTCCCCGGCGATCTCGCGCACGATCACCGTGGCAGCGCTGCTCTACTGGGGCTTCCCGATTGCCGTGCTGCTCAGGGCGGCATCGATCCTGGTCGTCGGCCTGGCCCGGAGCTCGCCGCACCGGGTGGTCTTCAACGCCGCTCAGCTCAGCCTCAGCCTGGGCGCGGCCGAACTGGTGCTGCTGCTGCGCGGGGTCAGCCCGTCGCTGCTGCATCCGCTGATCCCCACCGCTGACCAGGCCCTCAACAACCAGCTCCTGCTGAACCTGCTGCTGGCTGGACTGGCCTATTTCGTGGTCAATTTCCTGCTGGTGACCTGCGCCATCTCGCTGAGCACCCGCACGCCGCTGAAATCCGTCACCCGGGCCAAGCTGCCTTACCAGGCCGGGGTCCACCTCGTCTTGTTCGCAACGGCCCCGCTCCTGGTGCTGGCAATGGCGAGCAAGTCGGCCGTCATCGTCGCACTGCTCGCCTTCCCGCTCACCGCCATCTACTTCAACTCCGCCAAATCGGCGCAACGCGAGCACCAGGCGAACCACGACGAGCTGACCGGGCTGCTCAACCGCAAGCTGCTCGCCACCCGGAGCAACGAGGCACTGGCCAGCGCCGGCCTCACCGGCACCCGGGCCGGATTCCTGCTGATCGACCTCGACCGGTCCACGGGCCTCAAGCAGGTCAACGACACCCTGGGTCACGCTGTCGGAGACCGGCTGCTGCAGATCGTGGCGCACCGCCTCTCGCACAGCGTCCGGCCCGGCGATGTCGTGGCCCGCCTCGGCGGTGACGAGTTCGCTGTGCTGCTGCCCTCGGTCAGGGAGGCCGCCGCAGCACGGGAGGTGGCGTCCCGGCTGCGGGCCGCGCTGGCTGAGCCGGTCCGGCTCGAGGCCATGACGTTCCAGGTCGAGGCGAGCGTCGGGATTGCTATCTATCCGGACGACGCTGACGGCTTCGACCAGCTGATGCAGCGGGCCGACGTCGCCATGTACCTGGCCAAGGAGCGGCATAGCGGGATCGAGCGGTACGTGGCCGAGGCGGACCGCAACTCGGCCGAGCGGCTGGCGCTCGCCAGTGACCTGCGCACCGCGGTCCTGCGCGGGGAGATCGAGCTGTACTACCAGCCGAAGATACGGCTGGCCGACGGCAAGACGATCGGGATGGAGGCGCTCGCTCGCTGGCCGCACCCGCGCCGCGGCGTGCTGGCCGCGGCTGAGTTCATCGGGCTCGCCGAGCAGTCTCACCTGATCAGCGAGCTGACCGAGCAGGTCATCGATAAGGCGCTCGGCCAGACGGCCAGATGGTGGACCGATGACCTGCCGGTCCAGGTATGCGTCAACCTTCCGGCCAGAGACCTGATGAGCATTCACCTGACTGACATGGTGCGGCAGGCGCTGCAGCGGCACGGGCTGCCGCCGGACGCGCTCAGGCTCGACATCAACGAGCAGGTGCTGGCCGGCAAGGCGACGCGGGCCGCGGCTACCGTCACCGAACTCGTCGAGCTCGGGGTAGGGGTAAGCCTGGACGACTTCGGTACCGGGTACTCCTCGCTGGCCCAGCTCACCAGGCTGGGCATCAGCGAGGTCAAGCTCGACCCGGACCTGATCGCTGGCCTGCCCGGGTGCCGGGAGCGGAGCATGACGGTCAAGTCGCTTGTCCGGCTCGCCCAGTCGCTCGGTATCCGCTCGATCGGCGAGGGAGTGGAGAACGAGGCGGCCGCGACCGCACTGAGGCTGATCGGCTGCGACGGCGCGCAAGGCTGGCATTTCGCC
>JADGPC010000498.1 GCA_017882645.1 Streptosporangiales bacterium
CGGCGGTTCGAGCCGCTGGTTTGCGGTCACCGCGACCCGTTGTCGTGCCGCGCCGCCGAGCCCATCCCTGATGTCGACCAGCGTGGTGCCCGCGCGGCACGGGCGCACCTGGCATCGCTGGGCCTGTTGTCGGAAGTCGTCGACGCCGTCTTGGGCATCGCCGCATGACCGTCGGCTGGCCGGACGGCACCGACCACATGACCTTCGAGGTCGGACCGTCTCGGCGAGATGCAGTGCCGCGGTCGACGGCAGTCGAGGCCGAGGACCCGTGGGCCGGAATGGCGGCTTTGGAACCGCCCGACGACCCGATTGTGATGCCGGCGGAGTCCCAGTTGCACTTCCGGTCCCTCGCCGACCTGTGCGTCGAGGTCGACGCTGCCGGCCCGCGCCGGTACCTGATCCGGGGGATCTGGCCGGCCGGCGCGTACGGCGTGCACGCCGCCGAAATGAAGGCGCAGAAGACCTGGAATGCGACCGATCTCGCCGTGTCGGTCGCATCAGGTACGGACTGGCTGGGCGAGTTCCCCATTGATGCCCCCGGTTCGGTGCTGATGTTTGCTGGGGAAGGCGGACCGGAGTCGGTCGTCCGGCGGTTACGGGCCATCTGCGCCAGTCGGGGGCTCAAGGCCGAGACGCTGCCTATCGTGGTCTGTACGCGGGCGCCGCATCTGACTGACGACGCACACATGGCGGAGTTCACCCGCCAGGTACAGCAGCAGCGGCCTCGGCTCGTCGTGCTGGACCCCCTGTACCTCTCGGCCGGCGGCGCGAGCGGTTCGGACCTGTACGCGATGGGGCGGGTCCTCGAGCAACCGCAGCACTTGTGCGAGCAGGCGGGCGCGGCGCTGTTCATCGTCACCCACTTCAATCGTCGGGCAGGCCGCGGCGCCGGCCGCTTCACCGGCGCGGGTCCGGCCGAGTGGGGCCGGGTGCTCATCAGCGGCACGGTGCTCAGTCGCCATACTGACCCAGCAACCAAGGCGACCACGGTGATAGCCGAGCTGGACATCATCGGCGGGGAAGTTGCCGACCAGACGATCAAACTGCGCCGGAACATCGTCGCCGACAACCCGGACGACTTGAACGGTGCGCTGCACTACGCGGTCGCCGTCTTGCCAGCCGGCGACAGCGGCGGTGCCGACAGCGAGGACATCGAGCCTGGCAAGAAGAAGCTCTGGGAAGCGCTGCAAGCGCAGACACGGCCGGTTAAGAGCCGAGCGTTGGTGGATGCCGTCGCGGAGAAGCACGGGCACGGGCTGACGAGACCGACCGTGAGCAAGTACCTGAACGAGCTGCGGCGCGATGGTGCGGCCGATGAAATCGATCAGGGCGCCGGCCGGCCCAAGCTGTGGATGATCAAGGCAGACCTGTCGGGTACCTGTCACGTGACAGGTCACACGACACCGCCTGACACCCCACCTGTATACCTGTCGCCTCGCCTCTATAGAGGCGACGGGTTACAGGTGACAGGTGACGGGTCCCGAACGACACCTGACACCCTGCCTTCCGATGAGTGGTCGGCTCCGCTACGGCGCGGCCAGTACGGCAGCGATCGGCCATGACCAACCGCGCAGCCAACAGTGGGGCTCTCCAGACGGCGAGCCGGAGGACGGCTGGTACCTCGGCGCCATGCCGGTCCGGCTCATGCCCGACATCCTGCTGCCGCTCACCCGGGGTTCACCCGAATGAGTCCGCTCATGCTCCGGGAGGCGCCGGGACGGGGTCTGGCCGTTCGACTGGCCCTAGGTAGATCAACCAAACCCAATGTCTGTACCTACTAGCCGATCTTGGATTTGGAGGATCATCATGGATGAGATCGAAGTGCAACGGCTGGCCATCGCGATCAACGCGCTGCGGCCTGATTGGCCGATCAAGAGCCTGCGGACGTTCATCGCGGGCGAGTCGCCGCGAGCCTGGGGCGACCTCGCGGTGGCGGTCACCGACCGAGGACGCCGAGCGTCGTCGCCAGCGGGTCGCGGACAACCGATGACGTTGCGCTTCCAGACCGTCGCCGAGCTGCCCGCCGAGGTCGACGCCGCGGGGATCGACCCCGCCACGTGGGGGCCGTGGCGTCTGTCCGCTGCCGCCGCGGAGCTGGTCTGCCCCCGCTACTCGGTCGACCTGGAGCGCTGCCTCACGTCCGCCCATGCGGCCACCAGCGGGATTGTCCGCGAGCTGGCCCGATGGATGGAGCGGCTCGATACCACCAACACCGGCTTACGCCTCGCCCCTGGAGCACGGAAGTGACCGAACCACTCAGCCCGCGAGACCTCGGCCGCATCGAGACGTTCGCCGTGGGCGTGGCTGCTGCTGCCCATGACCCGGTGGCGCGTCGCGGCTCAACCGATCCCCCCAGACGCCGGCACGGCATGACCGTGCTCACCGACCGTGGCCGCGGGCATCGCCACCGGCGAGTGGGCGGAGCTGCGGGAGTGCCCCGAGTAGTGGGACGCCCCCCAGTGACCATCGCCCCGCGGCGACCCCTGCCACCTCGCGGCCGCGCTCGTCGGCGTGGAGCCGGACGAGTGGTACTCCCGGCGACTGCCGCTGCCTGTGCCAGCAGTCCGGCGATGCTGGCCTGCCGCCGCTGCGCCGAGATCGCCGATGAGGAGGCCGGCGTGTGGGGCGACGTAGACCGGACCGGCCGACCTGCTGGCCGGGCGGCGTGAGCGCCGACCAAGGCGTCGAGGCCGGCGACTACCCGGCTGTCGCTGGCGGCCGGTCGTGCTGGGGGACGCCGTGCTCCGGGTCGCGCAGTCCTGGGCCGCCGCCGCGGCCGCCGAGCGCACGCCGAGGCGTCCCCCGGCAGCAGCCGGAAGGCGCTCACGCGGTCGAGCCGGCAGTCGACCGGCTGCACCGCGGGCGCGGGCCGGCACGATCCGCTACCCCGCGCCGCCGTCGAGCGCTGGCTGGCGGAGAAGCGGCAGGCGCCGTACAACGGCAGCGTCGAGTCAGAATGCCACCGCGGAGACGGAGCGCCGAGTCGTGACCGCCGGCGTCGTGCTGGCCGGCTCCCCGGACACGGCCGTGCATCTGGTCGCGGCGCTCCAGGGCCATCGGGCCGTGTGCCGGTCCGCCGGGCTGGCCCCGC
>JADGPC010000499.1 GCA_017882645.1 Streptosporangiales bacterium
GGCCGCCGGCGAGGAGAAGCCGCAGGGTGACGGTCAGATCGGCGCGGCTGAGCCGCTGGCCGAGTGGGAGCGGGAACTGCTCGAGGGCAAGACCTCGAATGGTGCCGCCGCGGCCAACGGAACTGCAGCGGCTGCGCCGGCCACGGCCGAGGCCGTGCCCGCCACCGCGGAGCCCGCGGCAGCAGAGCCGCCGACCACCGCCGCGGCCAGCCCCGAGCCGGCCAGCCCCGAGCCGGCCAGCCCCGAGGCAGCCAGCCCCGAGGCAGCCAGCACCGAGGCAGCCAGCACCGAGGCAGCCAGCACCGAGCCAGCCAGCACCGAGCCAGCAAGTCCGGACGATGCGAGCACCGGGGCGCCCAGCGCCGAGGCGGCAGCGACCGGGCCAGCGGCAACCGGGCCAGCTGCAACCGAGGCGGCGGCAACCGAGGCGGCGGCGACCGGGCCAGCTGCAACTGAGGCGGCTGCAACCGAGCCAGTGGCAACCGAGCCAGCGGCAACCGAGCCAGCTAAGACCGAAGCCGTCAGCGACCAGGCCTGACGGTCCGTGCCGAGCTGGCCTAGTGCCAGCCCCGGCCCGGTGCCGGGCGGCGGGGGCATCGGCTCGTCCCGCCCGCGCCCGGCGGAACGCGGCCAGCGGGCACGATGAGAAGACTGCGAGAGATGAGGACATGGCGAACTACAGCGCCGCAGATGTAAAGCGGCTCCGCGACCTGACCGGCGCGGGAATGATGGACTGCAAGAACGCCCTGGTCGAGGCCGACGGTGATTTCGACGCCGCGGTCGAGGCGCTGCGCGTGAAGGGGGCCAAGGATGTCGGCAAGCGGGCCGGTCGGACGGCGGGGAACGGCCTGGTGACCTCGGCCCTGAACGGAACGAGCGCGGGCGTGCTGGTCGAGCTCAACTGCGAGACCGACTTCGTCGCGAAGACCGACATGTTCCAGCAGGTCGCCGCCGACATCGCGCAGGCAGCCCTGGAGGTGGGCACGACCGACCGGCTGGCCGTGCTCGCGCTGCCGGTCAGGGACGGCCAGACGGCATCGGAGCTGATCGAGACGGCGGGCGCATCGCTTAAGGAGAAGCTGGAACTCGGCCGGTTCGCCGCCTTCTCCGGCGGCTATATCGTCAGCTACCTGCACAAGTCCGACCCGGGCCTGCCGCCCACGCTGGGCGTGCTGGTGGACGTCGATGACGCCGGTGCCGCCGTCGCGATGGACGTCGCGCACCAGGTGGCCGCCATGCGGCCGCTGTACATCACCAGGGACGAGGTCCCCGAGGACGTCGTGGCCAACGAGCGCCGGATCGCCGAGCAGGTGACGCGCGAGGAGGGCAAGCCCGAGCAGGCAATTCCGAAGATCGTGGAAGGCCGCCTGAACGCGTTCTTCAAGGACGTGGCACTGATCGAGCAGCCGTCGGTCCGTGACCCCAAGAAGTCGGTGAAGCAGCTGCTGGCCGAGTCTGGGGCGACCGTACGTGGCTTCGCCAGGTTCCAGATCGGGCAGGCCAGTTGAGACGGTGCCCGGCGGCCAGTGCGGCGAAGGGAGCCCGCATTGCCAGATAGCACCAGGTCGGGGGACGGTGTGGCGGCGGGTAACGCTGAAGCTGCCGCCGGGCCCAGCCCTGAAACTTCCGCCGGGCCCAGCTCTAAAGCTGCTGGCGAGCCCAGCCCGGGCGATGATCAGGGTCCCGAGCGCCCGCGCTGGCACCGGGTCGTGCTCAAGCTGTCCGGCGAGGCCTTCGCCGGCGGCGCCGGCCTTGGCATCGATCCTGATTCCGTGTCGCATTTCGCGCGGGAGATCAGGGATGCGACGCGGCTCGGGATCCAGGTCGCGGTCGTCGTCGGCGGCGGGAACATGTTCCGCGGCGCGTCCCTGTCCGCGCGCGGAATCGACCGGGCGCGAGCCGATTACATGGGCATGCTCGGGACCGTGATCAACTGCCTGGCGCTCCAGGATGTGCTGGAGAAACTCGGCAACGAGACGCGGGTCCAGACCGCGATCACGATGGGCCAGGTGGCCGAGCCTTATATACCGCGGCGGGCGATCAGGCATCTGGAGAAGGGGCGGGTCGTCATCTTCGGGGCCGGTCTTGGCGCACCATTCTTCTCCACCGATACCTGCGCAGCGCAGCGGGCGCTGGAGATCGGCGCCGAAGCCGTTCTGAAGGGCACCCAGGTAGAGGGCGTGTATGACGCTGATCCGCGCAAGACGCCTGACGCGAACATGTTCCACCGGCTCGATTACGGCGAGGTCCTGCGCCGTGAGCTGAAGTTCATGGACGCGACGGCCGTTAGCCTGTGCATGGACAACGACCTGCCGATCGTGGTCTTCGACCTGATGGGCAAGGGCAATGTGGTGCGTGCGGTGCGCGGCGAGCGGATCGGCACGCTGGTAAGCAGGAACGGGCACGGCAGGCACGCGCCCTGAGCGGCCGCGCGACGGCTTGTCCGGCGCGCGCGCTCCGACAGGCACTGAGGAGCCGCAATGATTGACGAGACCCTTTTCGAGGCCGAGGAAAAGATGGAAAAGGCCGTCGCGGTCGCGAAGGACGACTTCGCGAACATCAGGACCGGGCGTGCGCATCCGTCAATGTTCAGCAAGATCACGGTCGAGTATTACGGCACCCAGACTCCGGTCAACCAGCTGGCCTCGTTCCATATGCCGGAGCCGAGGATGGTTGTGCTCCAGCCGTTCGACAAGGGATCCCTCGGCGCGATCGACAAGGCGATCCGCAACAGCGATCTGGGCGTCAACCCGACAAACGACGGGGCCATCATCCGCGTGGTCTTCCCTGAGCTCTCCGAGGAGCGGCGCCGCGACTACATCAAGGTCGCCCGGCACAAGGCTGAGGACAGCAGGGTGTCGATCAGGAACATACGCAGGCACGCCAAGGACGCCATTGACAAGCTGGTCAAGAGCGGCGACGAGGGAGAGGACGACGGCCGGCGGGCTGAGGCCGAGCTCGATAAGCTCACCCACACTTACGTGGCCCAGGTGGACGAGCTGCTGAAGAACAAGGAAGCTGAACTGCTGGAGGTCTAGACCCGGCGCGGGCCGGAGCTCGCCGCAAGGTATAACTTTGCCCTCAAAGAGGAACATCTCGCTAACCGCACGTTGTGACCAGGTGGCGAGAGCATGGCTAGCTGTTAGAACGCGTCTGACGGGGCATGAGTGATCGCACTGACGGCCAGCCGACCGAGGGGAGGGCCGGCCGCGTGACCGAGCGGAAGACGATCAACACCGGCCGCAATCTCCCCGTTGCCATCGCCGTCGGACTCGGCCTCGGCGCCCTGGTCATCATCACGCTGATGACCGTCAAGGTCACATTCCTCGTCCTAGTCGCGGTGATCGTCGCCATGGCGATGTGGGAGATCAGCCGAGCGCTGACCACCCGGCAGGTCAGGATCCCGCTGATCCCGATTGCCGTCGGCGGCGCGCTCATGTTCGCTCTCGCGTACTGGCAGGGGCCCAGGGCCGCCCTCGCCGCGCTGGCGGTCACGTTCATCGCTGTGGTCGCCTGGCGCCTGCACGGCGGAGCCGATGGTTACGTGCGCGATGTCACGGCCGGCGTCTTTGTGCTGATCTACCTGCCGACGATGGCGACATTCGTCGCGATGATGGTTGCGCAGCCGCACGGCGCGCACCGGGCGCTGCTCTTCGCGATCCTGACCGTGTGCAGCGACTCGGGCGGTTACTTCGCCGGCATCCTGTTCGGCCGCCACCCGATGGCGCCGACGATCAGCCCGAAGAAGACCTGGGAGGGGCTGGCCGGATCGGCTGTCCTGTGCCTCGCCGCCGGGGCGATCGGGATGAGATTCCTGCTACCTGGCACGGTCTGGGAGGGCCTGCTGCTCGGGGTCGCTGCCGTCGCTGCCGCGACCCTCGGCGATCTGGTCGAGTCCATGATCAAGCGTGACCTGGACACGAAAGACATGGGATCGATCCTCCCCGGCCACGGCGGCGTGCTCGACCGGATCGACGCCATGCTGATCGTCGCGCCAGTCTCCTGGCTGCTGATGACCATCTTCCTGTCCTGACCCCTAGCTGACGACCCAGCTGCGGCTCTGCGACGCCATCTGGTTGACCAGGCTGGCGGCGCCTCGGCTCTGGGCGAGCAGCCGCTCCCGGTTCGAGATGGGAATCATCCACAACCACCTGACCGGTTCTCCGGCGACGGTGAACCCCGACAGGTCGGGCACTTCGGGGCCGAGCAGGCGACCAGGGTTGTCGAGGAACAAGATGGCCTCGTTGCCGTTACCGAGCGGGAACGAGGACGGCTCGTGATACCAGCGGATCGTCTGACCGTGCTCGAGCCAGCTGACCTCGCGCCACGGGTGCTGGGCCAGCCACAGGAAGATCCTGGCCGCCTGGTTGCTGGGCAGCGTGGTCGCGACCGCGAGCTCGATCCTGGCCCGGTCGGCGGCATCGGGGCCGGTCTGCTCGATCCCCGGCATTCGCTGGCAGCTCATCCCGACCGTGGTCAGCGCCGTGTAGGTTCGTCGTCCGACCGGCGGCCGCTCGGAGACACCGACCAGCGGCTGCCGGGAACCAGACACGTCCCAGTAGCGCGCTCCAGGGCCGATCCTGGCCAGCAGATGGCCGAGCATGCCTTGCTGAAACTGCGCCCAGGCCTGCGGGTCGAGCCGCCAGCGCCAGAAGTCCGATGCCTCGCTCACGCGCGGGCCGAGGCCCTCCATCGCGTCATCGAGTGACCAGCCGAACGGCGTCTGCCCGATCACGTCCCGGCTGTAGCCGGGCATCCCCTTCGACATGTCCGACCAGCCGGGGATGACCGCCAGCAGGTCGCCGCTCTCGAAGATCGCGACCCCGTCGCCCTCCTCGAACCAGATCACGCGCAGCGAGTCGGGGTCCAGAGGCGGCCGGCCCTCAGGATGCTTGGTGTAGCCGTCCGGCATCTCGGGCGCCTGGCCCGCGTCGAGCATGGACAGATCAATCTCGGCCGGGGCCTTGCGGTGATTGGCGAGCCAGGTCGCGGCGATCGGGTCGTTCGTGTCGTGCATATACGCGGCAGTGGTCCAGCCGTCATATTCGATAACGAGGCGCCTGCTGCCATATGGGCTCTCGCTGTCCAGCAGCGTCGCAGGCCGTCCTGGTTTGGCGGATATCCTGGGTTGGCCTGCCTTGCCGCGCATGGTCTGCATGGTAGGGAAATCTATCCGCATTCTGCGGATCACGTGGCAACTGCCCGGATACCGTGAGGGGTTTGCTTGGGACTCGTCGAGATCGGGACGCGCCGTCCTGCGCGGGTTCGCCCGTCCAGGCATCTGGCCGACCTCGAAGCCGCGGACCGGCGCGCCGCCGTCGCGGATCTCGGGCAGCCTGCCTACCGGGCTGACCAGCTGTCGCGGCATTATTTCGGGCGGCTGACCGAGTCCGCCGACGACATGACCGACCTGCCGGTCGCGGTGCGGGACACGCTGATCGAGGCCATGCTGCCCCGGCTCCTCACCGCCACCCGCGAGCTGACCTGCGACCGCGGCATGACCCGCAAGACGCTCTGGCGCGCGGCCGACGGCTCGTTCGTGGAGTCCGTACTGATGCGCTATCCGGGCCGGGTGACCATGTGCGTCTCGTCGCAGGCGGGATGCGGGATGGCATGCCCGTTCTGCGCCACCGGCCAGGCCGGGCTGACCAGGAACCTGTCGACCGCAGAGATCGTCACCCAGGTATTTAACGGGGCCCGCGGGCTGGCTCGAGGCGAGATGGCCGGCGGTCCAGGTCGGATCTCCAATGTCGTGTTCATGGGCATGGGCGAGCCGCTGGCGAACTACGCGAACGTGCTGGCCGCCATCCGCCGGCTGACCGATCCGGTCCCTGACGGGCTCGGCATCTCACAGCGAGCGATCACTGTCTCCACGGTCGGCCTGGTACCGGCGATCAGGAAGCTCGCCGCCGAGGGGCTGTCAGTCAGGCTGGCGGTGTCGCTGCACGCGCCCGACGACAAGCTGCGCGACGAGCTCGTGCCGGTCAACCGGCGCTGGAAGGTCGCCGAGGTGCTCGACGCGGCGTGGGGCTACGCGGCCGCGACCGGGAGGCGGATCTCGATCGAGTACGCCATGATCCGCGACATCAACGACCAGGGCTGGCGCGCCGATGCCCTGGCCGGGCTGCTGGCCGGACGTCTCGTACACGTGAATCTCATTCCGCTGAATCCGACTCCCGGCTCGAAGTGGACCGCGTCCGATCCGGGCGTCGCGGCCGAGTTCGAGGCCCGCCTGGCCGACCGGGGAATTCCGGTGACCGTCCGGGATACTCGCGGCAGGGAGATCGACGGAGCCTGCGGTCAGCTCGCCGCCGCCGGCCGGGAGGACCCGCCTGCCTGATGCCCGCCGTCCGAGGATTCCGGCTGGGCTGATGCGGGCGTGTGCAGCTGGCTGATGCGGGCGTCTCCGGCTGGGCTGATGCGGGCGTCGGGGAGGCTGGCTGGCTGATGCGGGCGTGTCCGCCTGGCAGCAAGGCGTTCCCGGTTGGCCTGCCCGGCTTGCCTGACCGGCTCGAACAGACGTGCCGGGGACTCACCTGCTACCGGCGCGAGGTGCCTGCGGCCGGCCGCCGCCGCCGCAAGCGGGCCGCGTCGCGCCTAGTTCCCGTTTTTCCCGTTCCGAGGGTCCGGGCCGGCCGCCGAACCGGCCTCAGCCAAGTGACCAGACCAGCTCTCAGCGACATTTCACGAGTTTGAGTCGAAACTGCGCCCGGTTCGTCCGGGTTCGCGGCCTTCCGCCAGCACCAAAGTCATGAGAAGTCGAGCTGGCGGGTCCAGCCGGGCGCGCCGGCCGGTTGAGTTGCGCGCGGGCAGGCAGTCTGGAGCGATACTGTGAGGATCAATGTCTGGAATGCCGTCATTGGGAAGCTGGCGCCGCTGGCGGAGGCAGGCCACCGCGCGGGTCATTCATGCTGCCTGGCGCCGCATTCAGCAAGCCGGAACCATCACGGCGGATACCGCAGCGGGCCGCAGGTTCGCGGCATTCGGCCCCGGCTCGCTGATTGCCTTCCCGGTTGGCGCCGTCTACGGCGAGCAGTGGATCGAGATCGGCGACGGGACCATGCTCGGGGAGCAGGTCTCGGTCTGCGCCGGCATGATGCCGGGCTACGACCTCGGACCGGACTCCGTCCTGCGGATCGGCGATCGGTGCGTGATCGGCCGGGGCAGTCACATCGTCGCACACCACTCGATCGACATCGGCGACGATGTCTATACCGGGCCCTACGTCTACATCACCGACCAGAACCACAGTTACGCCGATCCGGATCTCCCGATCGGGCGGCAGTGGCCCGTCAACGCGCCGGTCAGTATCGGGGCCGGCACCTGGCTCGGTACGGGCGTGATCGTGCTGCCCGGTGCGGTGATCGGCAGGAATGTCGTCGTCGCCGCAGGCTCCGTGGTCCGGGGTGAGATCGGCGACCGGTGCGTCGTGGCCGGCGTGCCCGCCCGCGTCATCAAGGGCTTCGACCCGGAGACGGGCTGGACCCGGTCAGGTTCGGGATACCCGTCTGCCGAAGCAGTCCTCAGCGAGGTTCTGGCCGCCGATCCCTCGCCGAGCGGCTCTGGTTCTGGGCCCGCTCTGCCGGAGTCCGTGCTGCCGGAGTCCGTGCTGCCGGAGTCCGTGCTGGCTGGTTCCGCGGTGGAAGAGCCCTCGCTGGCTGACTTGCTGCTGACTGCGGTGCCGCTTGAGCAGTCGCTCCGCGAACCCCGGCTGACCGATCGCGACTCCTGAGGCGTTCTGGCATTCCATGCTGGCCGGAGACGCCGGCTGGCGCGGGAGCCGCCGCCCGCGCTCCTCCGCCTAGCTGGCGGACGAACACCTCGCCGTGCAGCGCCCGCTCGACCAGATCCGCTGCTCGCGCAGCGGTAGCCAGCCTGCTGCCCTCGCTGCGGTAGGCGGTCAGTACCGCTTCGACGGCGCTGGGCGGCAAGTGCGGGCCGAGCTCCGACCTGGCGGTGCGGTAGCCGCCCCTGGCACCCTCGACGCTGGCGCTGAGGTGATGCCTGGCCAGGGCGGCCAGGGCGATCGGGTGACGCCTCAGGACGCCATGGAGCAGATAGTCAGACGGGATTACCTCGAGCAGCCAGGTCACGGCTGACGGCTCGAAGTCGGGGCTGTCCGGTGGCTGAACGCCGGTCGGCCAGCCGGGCGGTACGAATCCTGTCATGGCTACAGAATAACCTGCAATCGAACACATGTTCTAGGTGTGTTGGTGTTTCTCGCTGAGACTGCGGGGCCTCAGCGCGGTTCGCGGCCGACGGCACGGCGCGGCGGTCGGGTCACCAGCGGCGTCAGTCGGGTCAGCCTGTGCGGAACCGCTCCGGCGGGCCGAAGAGCTCGTCATCGTCGGCCTGGGAGTTGCGGTGCGGCCGCCTGGGCTTGATGTGCCGCCGCGGCTTTCTGACCTGGCGCGCCGCCGGGCCCAGCCCAATCGTGACCGCGCCGCCACCGCCCGGCGACCGTCCCAGCGTGAGGGTTCCGCCGGATCCCTCGGCGATACGGCGCGCGATGTCGAGGCCGAGACCGGTGGAGCCCGCGCTCGACAGGCCCCGCCTGGATGAGTCCGGGTGCGAGAATCCCGGGCCGTTGTCGGAGACCACTATCCACGCGCCACCGGCGGTGCGGGGGGAAGCACGGACAGAGAAGGCCGTGCCGTCAGGCGTGTGCGCGAACACGTTCTCGAGCAGGATGTCCACGCACGCGGCCAGATCCTGCTCGGCGACCCGGACAGGCACGCTGAATGGCGGGAGGTCGACGGTCATCCACCGCTCCTGGTCCTCAGCGAGCGCGCGCCAGTAGGCGGCTCGCTCGCCCACCACGGCGGTCGCGTCACTGGTAGCCGTGCCCTCACCGGCCGGCCGCCTGGCTTCGGCGATGATCTCGTTGACCGTGCGAGTCAGCGCGTCCACATCGCCGATGACCCGGGTCGTCACCTCCTCGTCGTCGCTGAGCGATTCGGCATCGATCCGCAGCGCTGTCAGCGGCGTGCGCAGCCGGTGCGACAGGTCGGCCAACGTCTCCCGCTCGTGGGCCAGCAACTCGCCGATCCGGGCCGCCAGCCGGTTGAGGCCGTTGCTCACCTGACGGATCTCCGGCGGCCCCTCGACGGGGGCGCGTGCGGTCAGGTCGCCCTGGGCCAGCCGCTCGGCGGCCGTGGCCACGTTGGCCAGCGGGCGGACCAGGCTCCTGCTCAGCTGGGCGGCCACGATGACGGCCATCGCGAGCAAGCCGACGGCGACCAGGCCGAGCAGCAGCCAGGCCTGAACCACGCCGTGCCGCAGCCGAGAGTTGGGCACGAAGGTCCGGATGACGGCCGTTTCCTGCTTCGGCCCGATGCCGGACACGGCCACGAAGATCGCGACTCCGCCCGGCGCCGCCTCGGTATAACTCTTGCCCGCCGTCTCGGCCAGCCGGACGCCGGGTGAGACCGGCGCATTCGCGCCGATCCGCTGCCCGGACGGCATGAAGATCGTGACCGGCTCGCTCGGGTTCTGCTCGTTCACCTGGTCGACGGCGACCTGCAGATCCGACGTGTGATTAAGCGTGGCGACCAGCGGTGCCACGAGCTGGACACGAATCGTGGCACTCGACAGCGCGTTGTCGACCGCGAAGGTGCGCAGCAGCAGGGCGAGCGGCAGCATGAACGACACCAGGATCAGCGACCCGATCGCCAGCACCAGAAGGATGACCCGGAGTCTCATGCGAGCACTCCGCCCGGCCTCATGACGGCGCGGAGAGCTTCATCCCGACACCGCGGATCGTATGCAGGTACCTGGGTTGCTGAGCGCTCTCCCCGAGCTTGCGCCTGAGCCATGACACATGAACATCCACCGTCTTGTCGGCGCCGCCGTACGGCATCCGCCAGACCTGGGTAAGCAGTTCCCGCTTGGTGACTACCTGACCGGCCCGCACGGCCAGGTAATACAGCAGGTCGAATTCGCGCCGGGACAGGTCGAGCCGCCGGCCGTCCAGTGCCGCCTCGTGCGCCTCGCCGTCCAGCCGGAGCCCGCCGACAAGGACCGGCTCGGTGCGGCGGCCCTCGTCGGCCGCCGCCCGCCGCAACACTGCCCGTACCCTGGCCTCGATCTGGCCGACGCCGAAGGGCTTGACCAGGTAGTCATCGGCTCCTGCGTCGAGCACGCGGACGATATCTGCCTCGTCGTCCCTGGCGGTGGCGACGACCACCGGAACCTTGCTGATCGCGCGCAGCATCCGCAGCGCCTCGTACCCGTCGAGGTCGGGCAGGCCAAGATCGAGAATGACAAGGTCGGGCGGAGAGTCGAGCACGAGCTGCAGCGCCTCCATGGCGGTCGGCGTGCTCGAGACGGCGTGCCCGCGGTCGGTCAGGGCACGAATCAGGGCACCGCGGATCGCGGCGTCATCCTCGACGAGCAGCAGCTGTGCCATGCTCTGAACGTAGTGGCTGCGGCCGGCTCCCCGGGCATGATCGTCTCTTGTTAAGTCCCTGATGGCGTAGGTTGTCGGGGGAACTTCCGCGAGGACGGCCAGGTGCTCGTCACCGGGCAGGTCTTGACGTTGAGGAAACCTTTACGATCGCTTAACTCGATTCGAGAAAGTCTCTAACCGTGCGTTCCAGGGTGCTCATCGGCGCAGGCGCGTGGCTGCTCGGTGCCGTCGCGGCGACGGCCGGCAGCCTGTATGCGGTCGACCAGCTAGGCCAGGGCCTGCTCGCGCAGCACACCAAGCAGTTCTCGGTCGCCATGGTCAACGCCGAGCTGGCCCAGGACGGCGCGAGCAGGCAGGTTCAGACTCCGACGCCGAGCCAGTCGCCATCGCCTACCCCTAAGGCGTCGCAATCCGCGCATAAGGTGCGGCCTGCGCCGACCCGCCACGCGTCGAGCCCGGTGACGAGGAACGCCAGCAAGCTGCTGACGTCGGCGGGCGGCACCGCGGTGGCCATCTGCAAGCAGGGCGGCGCATACCTCACCTACTGGATTCCCGCCCAGGGCTACGCGGCCCACGATTTCGTCCGCGGCCCGAGTCCGGTCGCCAGCGTGACGTTCGTGAGTAACTCGCGCGAAGTCATCCTGCGCGTGACGTGCACTAGCTCCGGAGTTCCGGTTCCGCGCGTGTCAACGAAGAGCTGGGGCGGACACGGCGACGACTGAGCCGTCAGCGGAGTAAGCCGCGGCCCGGCCGCTCGGCTGGCGCTCAGCCGGAGACCGAGCGCCAGGCAGCCCCAGCGGCAGGCAGCCGCGGTCTCAGCGGCGCCGCCCCTTGTCGACAAGCAGGGCCAGCGTCGGGCAGGCGGCGGCCGCCTTCCTGGCCAGGCCGATCAGATCGTCAGGGACCGGCTCGCCCGGCACGATCGGATAGCCCCACGGGTCCAGGGTGATGAACTCGGGCAGCAGTTCCGCGCACATGCCGTGGGCCGTGCACTTGATCGGGTTCACTCTCAGCCGCTCGCTCACCAGGACTCCAGATCCCCGGGGACCGGCAGCAGGGGCGCCCGGCGCACGCCGTAGCACGGTCCTTCCACGTCGTGCCAGCGGGCATCGTGGCTGAACGCCGCCAGCGCGCTCGCCGCCAGCTGGGTCGCGCCATCCGGATGGCGGCACGCGCCGCGGCCCTCGATCAGCGGAATCAGGCCGGCGATCCGGTCGACCGCGTCGCCCCGGCCGCCGTGGTAGGCCAGGTCGGCCAGCGCGTCGGCCAGGGCAGGCAGGCCGAAGATGCAGGGGCCGCACTGGCCGGCGCCTTCGTCGGCGAGATACCGGACCACACGCGCGGTCTCGGCGAGCCCGCAGGATGACTCCGGCAGGACGACCAGGATCCCCGCGCCCATCGCGCCGCCGACCGAGCGGAGCCCCGGATGCGACATGGACACCCGCCACGCCTCCTCAGCCGGGAGCCAGGTGCCGAAGTACCCGCCGACCAGGACCGCCTGCGGGCGCTCGGCTGGTCCTCCGGCCTGCATCAGGACCTCGCCGATCGGGGCGCCAAGCTCGATCTCGGAGACGCCGGGCCGCGCGATCGCGCCGCTGACGGTCACGAGCGTCGTGCCCGGCGCGGACGGCGTTCCGGCCTCGCGGAACCAGGTGTGGCCGTACCTGGCGATCATCGCCAGGTGGGCCAGCGTCTCGACGTTGTTCACCGCGGTCGGGCGGCCGGCCACGCCGCGCTCGTGGGTCCGGGGCGGGGCGAAGGTAGGCAGGCCGGGTCCGCCGTTGAGGTGCTGCACGATCGCGGTCTGCTCGCTGGCGACGTACCGGCCCTCGATACCGACCACCTGGATCGGGACCTGGTCGATCCCCGCAACCTCTCTGGCCTGCACCGCCGCCTCCAGGCCTGCCACCAGCCTGGCGTCGTCATCGTGCACGACGAGGTACGCCTCGGTGGCGCCGATGGCGAACGCGGCCAGCGAGATGCCGTCCAGCACCAGATGCGGGGTGCGGCTGAGGAGGAGCCGGTCCTTGCGGCTGGCCGGCTCGCCCTCCGATCCGTTGGCGACGACAACCGCGGGACCCGGGCCGGCGGCCACGGAGCGCAGCTTGCGGCCGGTCGGGAACCCGGCTCCGCCGCGTCCGGTCAGGCCGGAGCGTTCCACGACGTCGATCAGCCTGGTGGCGGCCCGGCGACCCGCGGCCTCGTTCCCGCTCCACGCGGCTTCCGGCAGCGGGAGCGGACCAAAGCTGCTCTCGTGCTGATTCAGGCCGGCGGGGCGCCCGCCGACGAGTCCGGCGAGCAGGCGCGGCAGCCGCGCGGCGGGCCGGGCCGGGTACGCCTGCCGTCTGGTGGTAGCGACGACAGTCATCGGGCCAGCCTCCTTGCGGGGATCGCCTGGACGGCCCGGTAGCCGACCGACACGAGCACGGCGCCGATGCAGGCGAAGGTCAGGGCGAGTACCCAGCGGGCGCTGTGGTCGGTGCCCGTGCCCAGTCCGTGCGCGATCGCCACCGGCCAGCACAGGTAGCCAGCCCAGTGCACGACGCGCCACAGCCGGTGCCCGATCCGCTGCCTGAGCAGGCTGGTGACGGCCAGCGTGATCATCAGGTCAGAGGCCAGCGCGCCGAGCCCGAGCCACCAGCGCTTGTAAGAGGATAGGAACGGCACGATCGCGTCCGGCAGGCCGATCGAGGTGTACGGGTCGATCACGGTCGTGCCGACGTGCAGCGCGAGGAAGAGCAGCGCCAGCAATGACAGATTCCGGTGCAGCCCCTGGACGAGGAAGCGGGGCCAGCGGCGGCTAGCGAACCGCCCCGCGTTCAGGATGCCGAGAACCATCGCCGCGGTCAGCAGGACCAGGGTCACCAGGCCGGCGGCCCTGGTCGCGTACCACAGGAACGGTCCGTGCAGGAAGACGCTCATTGGGGCCAGCCTCCCGTCGTTACCACCCGGCCGTCCGGCCTGGCGAGCCTGGCGGGCAGGCTGAGGCTCTGCAGCCACTGCTGCGCGGGCCGGCCGCGGATGATCGACGCGGTGCTCGCCGTGTTCGCGTCGACGCAGGTGGCGGCGGCGACGGAGACGGCGGCCCAGTAGATCGCGGCTGGCTGCCCGGTGCTCGGCACGACGATGTGGTGCATGGCCTGGTCGCCGCGGCGCCAGCCGCGCACCGACGGGCAGGACGTGGCCAGGCCGCCGGCCTCGATGGCCACGACGGGCGCCGCGGCGGGGGGATCGACCGGGGCGGCGCCGGCGGCCGCCCCGGCTGCCGCAGCGCCGGCCACTCCGTCATCCACTCCGATCCGCCAGCCGCCCTCCGGAGCCTGACCGGCGACCGCGATGTCGCCGCCCAGGTTGACCAGGACGCCGCAGCCGATCTGGTCGCTGATCGCATCGGCCGCCAGGTCGGCGGCGAGGGCCTTGGCGGTGGCGCCGAAGTCGAGCAGCACGCCGTCCGGCACCCGCACCGTCAGCTCCTCGGCGTCGAAGTCCACGCACTGCCAGCCGGCCGCGGGGGCGGGCGGCTGCGTCAGGGCGGACGTATCGTCGGCGAGCTGGGCGAAGTCCTTGTCGTAGCCGAGGCTGACGAGCGAGCGGCCGCAGGTCGGGTCCACATCGCCGTCGGTTACCTCGGCGGCCCGCAGGGCGACGTCGAGTGCCTGCGCGAATACCGGGCTGACCGCGACCCGCTGACCCGCGGACCTGTTCAGCGCGGACAGCTCCGAGTCCGGGCGGAACCTGGAGCATGCCAGGTCGATCGCCGCGAGCTGCCCGGACAGGATCTGCTGGGCCGCGTCGAGCGCGCCGGGCCTGGTGACCAGGACCGAGCAGAACGTGCCGAGCGCCTTGGCCGTGCGGCCCGCGACGGCGGGCACAGCCGGGCGGCCGAGGACGATCGCCGGCTCGTGCAGCGGTGGGTTCCCGGAGGTCGTCCCCTCGGGATACCCGGGGGATGGGTGGTTAGCGGGATTAACAGGGGCGCGGGAGGTCATGTAATCAGCGGGGATCTCTGGGTTCGGGGGTTAACGGCCATCCGGCGTGTCAGCCTCCGGACTTCGAGCCGCTAGAGGTCGTCTGGGACGGGGTCGGGGTCGGGGCCGGAGGGGTAGGCGGCGGCTTGGGGCTCGCCTTGCTCGTCGTCGGCTTCGGCTTCGGCTTCGGCTGGGCGGTGGGCTGGGCGCTGCTGGACGACTTGCCCGCCGCCGGCGAGGGCTTCGCGCTGGCCTTCGCACCGGCTTTCTTGTGCGCGCTCTTGCTCGCACTGGGGCTGGGGGACGGCTTGCCGCTGGCGCCCGGGGCGGCGCTAGAGCTGCTGGCGCTCGGGGAGGTAGGCGCTGACTGCGACACCGTGGCTGCCGTCGTGGCCGAGTGGTTGAACAGGTTCATGAACCCGACCACGCCGACCGCGCTCAGGAGCGTGGCCCGCCAGGTCATGGTGGAGAGCTTGCGCAGGCCATGGTCCCGGCGCGCGCTGAGTCGATCTCGTTGCTTCATGAGCGCTTAGAAAACCGGAGAAAACGTTAAGGGACCATCAAGAACGGCTCAAGGGGGTGCTGCATTTGCCGGACCTAGCTCGGACGCTCGGCAGCCGCGCGGCGGTGGGCTCCGGCTCAGGGTGCGGCCCTGGTGTCCAGGGCGTCCGGCGGCCCGGATCGGACCGGCCGGCCTGGTGGGACTATACACGCGACGGTTTTCGTTATAAATGAAGCTGCGAGTAGACTGGACAGGCCGTCACTCCGGCGCTTCCCTTGATCACTAATTGGAGCCTTCCCGCATGCCCGTCAGCCCGGCCGAGCTCGCCGCCGACATCGCCACCCGCGATGACCTTCGCAATGTGGCGATCGTCGCGCACGTCGATCACGGCAAGACGACGCTGGTCGACGCCATGCTCTGGCAGTCGGGGGCGTTCCGCGCCAACGCGCAGGTCGCCGACCGCGTGCTCGACTCCGGCGACCTGGAGCGGGAGAAGGGCATCACGATCCTGGCCAAGAACACCGCGGTGACCCACGGCGGCCTGACCATCAACATCATCGATACGCCCGGGCACGCCGACTTCGGCGGCGAGGTCGAGCGCGGCCTGTCCATGGTCGACGGGGTGCTGCTGCTCGTCGACGCCAGCGAGGGGCCGCTGCCGCAGACCAGGTTCGTGCTGCGCAAGGCGCTCGAGGGCAAGCTGCCAGTGATCCTGGTGATCAACAAGGTGGACCGGCCCGACGCGCGGATCGCCGAGGTCGTCGACGCCTGCTACGAGCTGTTCCTCGACCTGGACGCGACGGAGGAGCAGATCGAGTTCCCGATCGTCTACGCGTCGGCGCGGGCCGGGCGGGCTTCGCTGACCAAGCCCGAGGACGGCACGCTGCCCGACTCGGCCGACCTGGAGCCCCTGTTCGATGTGATCAGGCAGTTCGTGCCCGCGCCGTCTTATGACCCGCGCGCGCCGCTGCGGGCGCACGTCACCAACCTCGACGCCTCGGCCTACCTGGGCCGGATCGCACTGTGCCGGATCGAGTCCGGCGAGATCAGCCGGGGCCAGCAGGCCGCGTGGTGCCGCCGCGACGGTTCCATCGAGCGGGTCAAGATCTCTGAGCTCTTCCGGACCGAAGCGCTCGACCGGGTGCCTGCGGCGACCGCGTCGGCCGGGGACATCATCGCCGTCGCCGGCATCAGCCAGATCATGATCGGGGAGACGCTGGCCGACCCGGATGACCCGCGGCCGCTGCCGTTGATCACCGTGGACGAGCCCGCGATCTCGATGACGCTCGCCGTGAACACGTCGCCGCTGGTCGGCAAGGGCGGCTTCTCGACTGGCGCCGCGGGCGCCACGGCCAAGCCGAGCGGCAGGGGAACTACCAAGGTGACCGCCCGGATGGTGCTCGACCGGCTTAACTCCGAGCTGGTCGGCAACGTCTCGATCAAGGTCCTGCCGACCGAGCGGCCGGACACCTGGGAGGTGCAGGGCCGCGGCGAGCTGGCACTGGCCATCCTGGTGGAGACCATGCGGCGGGAGGGTTACGAGCTGACGGTGGGCCGGCCAACCGTGGTGACCCGCGAGATCGGCGGCGCCGTGCACGAGCCGGTCGAGCGGCTGACCATCGACGTGCCCGAGGAACACCTCGGCGCCGTCACCACGCTGCTCGCCGTCCGCAAGGGCAGGCTCGAGCAGATGACCAACCACGGGACCGGCTGGATCAGGCTTGACTTCATGGTTCCGGCGCGGGGGCTGATCGGCTTCCGCACCCAGTTCCTCACCGACACGCGCGGCACCGGCATCGCGCACCACGTGTTCGAGAAGTACGAGCCGTGGGCCGGGCCGATGCGGATGCGCGGGTCTGGCTCGCTGGTGGCCGACCGGTCCGGGGTCGCGACCGCGTACGCGATGTTCTCCCTGCAGGAGCGGGGCACCCTCTTCGTGGAGCCCGGCACCGAGGTGTACGAGGGCATGATCGTGGGCGAGAACTCGCGCTCGGACGACATGGACGTCAACATCGCGCGCGAGAAGAAGCTCACCAACATGCGCCAGTCCACCGGTGAGGAGCTCGAGCGGCTCGTTCCGCCTCGGATGCTGAGCCTGGAGCAGGCACTGGAGTTCTGCGCGGACGACGAGTGCGCCGAGGTGACGCCGACCGCGATCCGGCTCCGCAAGACCGTGCTCGACGCCAAGGAGCGCGGCCGGTCGCGAGCCAGGGCCAGTCGCGAGGCCTGAGCCTCTGCGGCACTGTAGCGCGGAGCGCGCCGCTTGCCGGACTCGCCGGCGGTCGGCCTGGGCGGTTTATGCTGATACGCCAGCAATTAGCGCGGGAGCTCTTTCGGGCTCGTCGCCCGTAGATGCACTTGTCACGACTTTGAGTCATTCTGCTGGCCGATTAGCCCGTTTTGCGGCCACCAAAGTCATGATATGTCAGTTTGATCTTGAGTAACGAGGCGGTCGCTGACCCTGCCTGGCCGGTCCGATCGGCCGAGCCCTCGTCGCTGCGGCGGCGAGGGCCCGCCGCCAGGGATAGTCGTCGCTCGCCGGAACAGCAAGGCATGGCGATCTCTGGGCCAGGATACGTCCGACAACATGAACGGCCCTGATGTAGCTGACGGGCAGGCCGGAATGTGGATCGCCGGCCTGACACCGGCGGGCAAGCCGAATGTCATTCACTACACCGGGGGAAGGTTCGGCCGTCAATTGCTGTCGGTCATGGCTAGAGGGTGCAATGGTCCGGCCGGTTACGTGGCGCTGCGCTGGGGCATGAACGGTGCGCGGTGAAGTCGCTCTCTGCGGTCACTGCACTACGGGGCGTGCACGACTAGGGGGATCTCATGCACCACGCTCTGGCGGTCAACGTGAACTTTGGTCAGAGTGTTCAGAACCTGATCAACACGGTCGCGCATGCGATTCCGAAGATCGTCGTCTTCCTGCTGATCCTGATCGTAGGCGGCTTCATCGCCTGGCTGATTGGTCGGCTCATTACCAAGGGACTGCAGAAACTGGGATTCAACCGGTTCGCGGAGCGAGGCTCCGTCGGCCAGGCGCTGTCCCGCGGCCGCTGGGATGCCAGCACGCTGGTCGGCAAGATCGTCTACTACATGATCCTGCTGTTCGTGCTGCAGATGGCGTTCGGCGTGTTCGGCCCGAACCCGATCTCCGTCCTGCTCACGGCCGTCGTCGCCTGGCTGCCGAAGGCGATCGTCGCGATCGCGATCATCATCATCGCGTCCGCCATCGCCAAGGTCGTCAAGGACCTGATCAACAATGCCATCGGCGGGCTGTCGTACGGACCGTTCCTGGCCGGCGCGGCGTCGGTGGTCATCATCGTTCTGGGCGTCATCGCCGCGCTGAACCAGGCGGACATCGCGACGACGGTGACCGAGCCTGTACTGATCGCTGGGCTGGCCACGGTGGCCGCGATCGCCGCGATCGGAGTCGGCGGCGGGCTGATCAGACCGATGCAGTCGCGCTGGGAACGGATACTCAACTCCGCGGAACGCGAGACGACCCAGCAGGTCGCGGCCTATCAGCGGGGCAGGCAGGACGCGACCGCGGGCCGCGCGCATGCGGCTGCCGGGCGAGGTGAGCAGTTCGCGCCGTCGGCCGTAGGCACGGGTGCGACCAGGCAGGAAGCGACTCGCCCGCAGGCCGGCGGGCCTGGCTCGGGCGGCGGGCCTGGCAATGCCGGGCCGGGCGGAACAGGTGCCGGTCCGACCGGGCCGACTGGCGGCTCGGGCTCGGGGCCAGGCAGTTCCGACCCCCGTCCGGGTCCGTCCTGGCCAGATCCCGGCGCCTCCTAGCCGGCGCCGTCAGACCATGATCGTGGTCGTCCGTCAGGGCTATTCACTGACAGACGACCACGATCAAGGTCTGACGGGTGGGGCGCCGGCCGGGCGAGCGGTGGCTAGAGCCCGCGATTGGCGTTCTCGGGTTTCTCGCTGAGCGTCGTCACCAGCCGGCAGACCGCGGCGAGTCGCATCGACTCCCAGTCCAGCCGTTCATCGGCCACTGGAGACTGCCAGCCGCCGCCGGTCGCGGCGGCGACGAATCCGCTCGCGTACTGCACGAGAAACGCAAGCAATTGCTCGGGATCGTCGCGCTGGGCACCGAGCATGGCGTCGGCGGCGTCGGTGACCGCCGCCACGTGCTGGTCAAGCTCCGGGTGCGCACAGCCAGCCAGCCGCTCGAGAGTGGCCTGGCCGATCTGTCCCGCGAGGTACGGGGTCAGGTCGCTGGCATCGAGCAACGCGCCGGATGTGAGGTGCATTCCATCTGTCACACCGCGATAATACGCAATTCGGGCGGCCGGGCAGTCCGATATCGAACGTCCGGCCGGGGCGGCGGTAGATAGCTGACTGGCTACTTGATGAAGGTGAGGTAGATGTAGGCGCCGAGGCCGAAGACGACGCAGTAGATGGCGAACGGCGTCAGGGTCTTGGTCTGGAAGTACTTCATCAGGAAGCGCACGGACAGGTAGGCAGCTACGCCCGACACGACGCTTCCGGCCAGGATCTGAGGCCGGATCCCGTTGCCGAGCGGGCCGAACAGGTCGGGGATCTTCAGCACGCCCGCAGCCAGGATCACGGGCGTCGCCAGCAGGAACGCGAACCGGGCCGCGTCCTCGCGGGACAGTCCGCGGAACATGCCGGCGACCATCGTGACGCCGTCCCGGCTGATGCCGGCGAGCAGCGCCAGTATCTGGGCGGAGCCGATGATGATGGCCTGCCAGTAGCTGAAGGACGTCAGCCGGCGATCGGCCTGAATCGCGGTGGCCATTTCCTGCTGGCGGACGGCCCGCTGCCCCGACGAATGCGCGCCGCCACCAGCCCGGCCCGCGCCGACTAGCTCAGGCTCGGCCTCGCGCTCGCGCAGCACCTGCTCGTCGGCCTCCTTGGACTTGCGCGGCCTGAAGCGCTCGCCGGCGTACAGGATGACGCCGTTGACCACGAGGAAGATCGCGGCGCGGCTCGGGACGCCGAAGATCACCCGGAACTTGTGCTCGAATGCCAGGCCCACGAGGCCGACCGGGATAGTGGCGAGGATGATCATCCAGGCCAGCTTCTGGTCCGGGTTCGTGATCTTGAGCGGGCGCCGTACGCTGGGCTGGAACGAGGTGAAGAAGCCGCGGAGGATCCGGACCCAGTCCCGCCAGAAATAGGCCGTGATGCCGATGGCGGTTGCGACGTGCAGGCCGACGATGAAGGCCAGGTACGGCGACTCAGGCTTGGAGACGTTCAGGTCTTTCTGCCAGCTGCCGCCGACGAGAGCCGGGATCAGCACGTTGTGGCCGAGGCTGGAGACAGGGAACAGCTCCGTGGTGCCCTGAATCAGGCCGACGATGATCGCCTCGGCAAAGGTCAGGTGTGTCATGACAGCCTCTCGCTCGGCGGGCCCGCGTGCACCCGCGCCAGCAAGGATATTCGTGCCAAACCAGCCTTGCCGCCAACTCACCATACGCCGGGCGTCATCTTGTCCGACATATTACGGACGGTCTGTGCCGACCGGACGTTGAAGGCAAAACAGGGCTGTTTCCTTAACCAGAGATTAGTAAGTCTGCTCGTTCGTTTGCCGCGGGGCCGGGTAGTCGGATCGCGCGGGAAAACCACCGGATCCAGCACGATGAAGGAGACACGAGCGATGTTGCACCTGGTCGGCTTGCACTCTGCGGTGGCGCTCAACCCGCTGAGCTCTACCTCGCTGCTGGCGAGCCTGGGAGCGCTCGGCGTCTTCCTGGCGCTCTTCGCCGAGACCGGACTGCTGATCGGGTTCTTCCTGCCGGGCGACTCGCTGCTGTTCACGGCCGGGCTGCTGTGCGCGGGCTCGTCCACGGGCAGGATCCAGCTGTCCTTGCCGCTGGTGCTGCTCGCCGCGGCGGGCGGGGCGCTGCTGGGCGCGCAGACGGGGTTCGTGATCGGCCGCAAGGGCGGCAAGCCGTGGCTGAACCGTACAGAGAACCGATTCCTGCTCCGGGGCGCGGAACGGTCTCAGCACCTGCTCTCGCGGTACGGGTACGGCAAGGCCATCGTGCTGGCCAGGTTCGTTCCGGTGGTCCGGACGGTGCTCAACCCGATGGTCGGCGCGCTGGACGTGCCGGCTCGCACCTTCACGATCTGGCAGGTCGTGGGCGGGCTGCTGTGGTCCGTCGGCGTGACCATGATTGGCTTCGGGCTCGGCTCGACGATCAGCAGCGTGGACAAGTACCTGCTGCCGATCATCGCGCTGATCATCGTGATCTCGCTGCTGCCGCTGGTGATCGAGTTCTACCGCAGCAGGAAGGCTCCGCGCCACGGGCCAGGCCACCCGGGTCAGCCGAACCCGCCGCTGCCGACCGAGGTCCCGCCGACCCGGACCGGCAGCCGGGCGCAGGGCTAAGGCCCCCGGGCGCGGCGGACAGGCCAGCGGCGTCAGGACTGCTGGCCGGGAACCTTCGGGGTGTCGTGGTGGCTGCGCCTGCCGATCTTGCTGCCGAGCCAGACGAGCGGGTCGTACTTGCGGCTGACGACGCGCTCCTTCAGCGGGATCAGCGCGTTGTCGGTGATGTGGATGTTCTCCGGGCAGACCTCGGTGCAGCACTTGGTGATGTTGCACATGCCCAGTCCGAAGTCATCCTGCGCGATCTCGCGGCGGTCGGCGGTGTCGGCCGGGTGCATCTCCAGCTCGGTGATCCGCATCAGGAAGCGAGGCCCGGCGTAAGCCGGCATGTTCTCCTCGTGGTCACGGATGACGTGGCAGACGTTCTGGCACAGGAAGCACTCGATGCACTTGCGGAACTCCTGCGACCGCTGGACATCCTCCTGCTGCATCCGGAACTCGCCGAGCCCGACTGACGGGTCAGGGGCGAAGGACGGGATCTGCTGCGCCTTGGAGAAGTTGAACGAGACATCCGTGACCAGGTCCCTGATCACCGGGAAGGTTCGCATCGGCGTGACCGTGATGGTCTCGTCCGGCTCGAACAGCGACATCCTGGTCATGCAGGCGAGCCGCGGCATGCCGTTGATCTCCATGGAGCAGGAGCCGCACTTGCCGGCCTTGCAGTTCCACCTGACCGCCAGGTCGCCGGCCTGGGTGGCCTGCAGCCGGTGCAGGATGTCCAGCACGACCTCGCCCTCGTTGGCCTCGACCTCGTAGTCGACCAGCTCGCCCTGACCGGCGTCGCCGCGCCAGATCTTCAGCTTCACCTTCGCGCCCATCGCTGTGCCTCTCTCGCGCGACTCCGTCACGACGCCCTCCTCGCGCGACTCCGTCACGACTTCTCCTCGCCATCGGAAGCCGTGTCCTGCGCCGGGGGCTGTGCTGGCTCCTGGGGCAGTTCCTCCTCGGTCAGGTACTTCTTGAGCTCGGCCGGGTCAAAGAGCGCGAGCAGGTCCTCGCGCATCGGCGGCATCGGCTTCTTCTCCAGTACCACCCGGCCGTTCTCGCCCAGCGAGCAGACGAGATTGACCTTGCGCCACTCGGGTGACATGCCGGGGAAGTCGTCCCTGGTGTGGCCGCCGCGGCTCTCCTGCCGCTGCAGCGCCGCCTCGGCGACGCACTCGGCGATCAGCATGATGTTGCGCAGGTCGAGCGCCAGGTGCCAGCCCGGGTTATAGGCCGGACCGCCCTCGGCGCGGACCAGCGCAGCCCGCTCGCGCAGTTTCTCCAGCTCCGCCAGAGCCGCCTTGATCTCTGCTTCCTTGCGGATGATGCCGACCAGGCTGCTCATGGTGTCCTGAACCTCGGAGTGCACCGTGTACGGGTTCTCGCCGACAGTGCGCTCGAGCGGCGCCATCGCCTCGGCCTGGGCGGCGGCGATCTCGCCGTCGCCCGGCACCGGCCGCTTGTCGCCCAGCGCGTCCAGGTACTGCGCCGCGCCCATCCCGGACCGGCGGCCGAACACCAGCAGGTCGGACAGCGAGTTCCCGCCGAGCCGGTTCGACCCGTGCATGCCGCCGGACACCTCGCCGGCCGCGAACAGGCCGGGGACGGATGACTCGCCGGTGTCCGGATCGACCTCGACGCCGCCCATCACGTAGTGCTGGGCGGGCCCGACTTCCATCGGCTCCTTGGTGATGTCGACGTCGGCGAGTTCCTTGAACTGGTGGTACATGGACGGCAGCTTGCGCAAGATCTCCTCGGCAGGCAGCCGCGAGGCGATGTCCAGGAAGACCCCGCCGTGCGGTGAGCCGCGCCCGGCCTTGACCTCGGAGTTGATCGAGCGGGCGACCTCATCCCTGGGCAGCAGCTCGGGCGGCCGCCGGTTGTGCTCGGGATCGGTGTACCAGCGGTCGGCCTCTTCCTCGGTCTCGGCGTACTGGGCCCGGAACACATCAGGCACGTAGCCGAACATGAACCGCTTGCCCTCGGAATTGCGCAGCACCCCGCCGTCACCGCGGACCGACTCGGTGACCAGCAGGCCGCGTACCGACAGCGGCCACACCATGTGGGTGGGATGGAACTGCACGAACTCCATGTTCAGCAGCTTCGCGCCGGCCAGCAGCGCCAGGGCGTGCCCGTCGCCGGTGTACTCCCAGGAGTTCGAGGTGACCTTGAAGGTCTTGCCGATCCCGCCGGTCGCCAGCACGATGGCGGGCGCCTCGAACACGACGAACTGGCCGGTCTCGCGGATGTAGCCGAACGCGCCGGCGATCCGCGCGGTGCCGTCCTGGGGGGACGACCCCCCTGGCCCCTCCGACGTGTCCTTGAGCAGCCTGGTGATCGTGGTCTCCGCGAAGACCTTGATCATCGCCTCGGGGTCGCCGTGCTCGCGCGCGTCCTCCTGCTGCAGCGCCACGACCCGCTGCTGCAGGGTGCGGATCATCTCCAGGCCGGTGCGGTCGCCGACGTGGGCGAGCCTGGGGTACTCGTGGCCGCCGAAGTTCCGCTGGCTGATCTTCCCGTCCTTGGTGCGGTCGAACAGCGCGCCCCAGGCCTCGAGTTCCCAGACCCGGTCAGGGGCCTCCTTGGCGTGCAGTTCGGCCATCCGCCAGTTGTTCAGGAACTTGCCGCCGCGCATGGTGTCGCGGAAATGCACCATCCAGTTGTCGTTCGGGTTGACGTTGCCCATCGCGGCGGCGCAGCCGCCTTCGGCCATGACCGTGTGCGCCTTGCCGAACAGCGACTTGGAGATGACCGCGGTCCGCTTGCCCGCCTGGCGGGCCTCGATCGCCGCCCGCAGCCCGGAGCCGCCGGCGCCGATCACTACGACGTCGTAGGGGAGTCTGGTGATGTCAGTCATGACAGATTCGGCACCTTCTGCCTCATTTTAGAAGAACCGCGGGTCCGCGAATACGCCGCTGGCGACCAGGCGGATGTACAGGTCGGTGAAGAGCACGAAGCCGAGCGAGATCCAGGCGAACTGCATGTGCCTGCCGTTCAGCTTCGAGACCAGCGTCCACGCCTTGTACCTGACCGGATGCTTGGAGAAATGCTTCAGCCGGCCGCCGGTGATATGCCGGCAGGCGTGGCAGGACAGCGAGTAGAGCCACAGCAGCGCCGCGTTGACGATCAGCACCAGGGTGCCGAGGCCCATGTGCCCCCACTGCCCCTGGTGGTCCTTGAACGCCAGCACCGCGTCGATGGTCAGGATCACATTGAAGATCAGCGCGATGTAGAAGAAGTAGCGGTGCACGTTCTGCAGGATCAGCGGCAGCCGGGTCTCGCCGGTGTACTTGGCGTGCGGCTCGCGCACTGCGCAGGCCGCCGGGGCCTGCCAGAAGGCCCGGTAATAGGCCTTGCGGTAGTAGTAGCAGGTGAACCTGAAGCCCATCGGGCCGCCGATGATGATGATGGCCGGGGTCAGCGCGGTCAGCCACGGGA
>JADGPC010000500.1 GCA_017882645.1 Streptosporangiales bacterium
CCAGGCTGACGTGGGTGGAAGCCGACTTCCTGAGGGAATTCGGGGAATCGGCGGAAACGATACCGCTGTGGCCGGGCGGTGACAGCGAGCGGGACATCAACACGGCCGACCCGTCGAGGGCTTACGCGGCGGGCCTGTCGCCGCGGCCGATCAGGCAGACGATCGCCGAGGTGCACGCGGCCGAGGTCGCGGCGGGCAGCACGCCGCCGGAAGGAGTCGGCCTGACGCCAGAACGCGAGGCCGACTTGCTCGCCGCCTGGCGCGCGATCCAGGCGGCCGGCCCGGGCCAGCCCTAGCCCACGCCGGCCCGGGCCAGCCCTAGCCGACGGCCGCCCCCGGCCGGTCCTGGCCGGGAACAGGCTCGGGGAAGATCTGTCGGAGGATCGCGGGCGGCTTGGCCCGCCGCCGCCATTCCCTCGGGTAGCCGAGTGATACCTCGATATGGCGGATCCCGTCGTGCCAGATCGTTCTCGGGATGTGCAGGTGCCCGTAGACGACGGCGGCCGCGTTGAACCGCCGCGGCCAGTCGGCCGTACGGACCGTGCCGCACCACTGGGCGAACGCGGGGTACCGGAGCACCCTGGTCGGCTCCCTGACGAGCGGGAAGTGGTTCACCAGCACGGTCCGGGCACCGGCCGGCAGGGCCGCCAGCCGGTCCGCCGCCACGGCGAGCCGGGCGGCGCACCACGCCTCCTTGCTCGGATAAGGGTCGGCGTGCAGCATGGCCTCGTCATTGGCGACGATGCCGGCCGCCTGGGCACGCTCGAGTGCCTCGGCCCTGGTCATCGCGCCGTCCGGCAGGAAAGTGTAGTCGTAGAGCAGGAGCAGGGGCGCGATGACGAGCGGCCCGTCCGCGCCCGGCGGCCCGGCACTGCCCGGCGGCCCGGCACTGCCCGACGGCCCGGCCGCGCCCGGCCAGGTCAGGTACGGGTCCTCGGGCGTGCGCACGCCGAGACGACGGCACATCGCGATCAGGTGCTCGTACCGCTCGACGCCGCGCAGGGTCAGCGGCTCCCTGCGGTGCGTCCAGAGCTCGTGGTTGCCGGGGACCCAGATGACCTCGGCGAATCGTTCCCTGAGCGTGCCGAGCGCCCACTCGATATCGGCCGCGAACTCCCCGACGTCACCCGCGACGATCAGCCAGTCGGCGGTCGACCCGGAGTGCAGCTTCGCCACCAGCTCCCGGTTCTCCGCGAACCCCACATGCAGGTCGCTCACGGCGAGCAGCTTCGGCCCGGCTAGCTCGGGAGACGGTTTTCGCAGCTTTTCGCCCTCACTTTCGGCACCGCCGGGCATCATTCGCGGGCCTTCATCGACCTTCGACATTATCTGTCCGCTTTAGGAGATACTCGCCATTCTCGACGGGAATCCCTCCAGTACGGAAACGCACACCGAACCGGACACAGAAGGGAGCGTTCCGATGATCCAGCTACTCCTCATCATGGCAGCATTCGCCGCGCTACCCGCCATCGGCAGCCTCGTGAAGGCGGTCGTCGAGTTCTTCGTCAAGCTCGTGATGATGATCTTCGTACTCGGGCTGACCGGCTGCGCAGCACGGTGAACTCGGCCAGGGAACTCGACCGGCTGAGCCACCTGGCCACGCACATCTTCCAGGACGACTACGACGACTCACCGGAGGGCGCGGTCCCGGTCCCGCCGCGGGCTTTCGACCTGGCCCATCCAGCGCCCAAGCGGGCCGCGATGCGCCGGGTCTAGATGGAGGCGGGCGAGGATCTCCCTGGCGACCTCGCCATCTGCGAGAACCAGGCCCTGCGCAAGGCCGCGCTGCTGCTGGCGGCCCCGGTCATGGCCAACCGGATCTGGGCCGCCGCCACCGAGATCGCGTCGCTGAACCTGACCCTGCACGGCCACGGCAAGCTCGCCGACCGGCTGCGGGCGCTGCCAGGTCAGCCGCAGGCGCAGCGGGACGACATCGGGCCGGAGATCGCGAGCCTGATCGAGCAGACCAGGCAGCCGTGGTTTTCCGCGGGCCGCGAGGTCGATATCAAGGGCCTGTCCGGGCTGCACTACCGCGAGTTCTTCACCTTGCTGCTGCCGCTGTACGCCCGGCTCGGCGTCCCCGACGCGGCCGGGCATCTCGCCATGACCATGGAGAACGAGCAGCTCGCCGGGGCGATCACGAGGCTGGCCAAGCTGTACGGGGACGAGGAGACGATGATGGCGATCCCCGTCGAGCTCTGAATCCCCGGCCTGCCGGACTGTCAGAGGCAGGCGGCACAATGGGATCGTGCGGGTTGCTGTGGTACCGGGCCCCGGGCAGTCCGGCCTCCTTCGCCCGCTGGGTGCGGACGGCAGTCCCGCCGGACCTCCCGTTGAGGTACCTGATCTGGTTGCGGCCGTAGCCGAGTACGAGCAGAAGGGAAGCACCCGCTGGGTCTGGCCGTCGGCCGCCAGTTGCTATCAGGTGCTGCGGCGCGCGGGCGTTCGCGTGGCACGGTGCCACGACGTACTCCTCGCTGACGCGCTGCTGCGTGGCCGGGACGCGGGGATCGGCGTCGAGCCGACCGGGCCGCGCGACGCCCTCGCGCTGCTACGAGACGCCGCGGCCGCCGGCGCGGCCGCGGGCGCGGGGGCGGATCCCGGGCTGCGGGACACAGGGCTGCGGGACACGGGGCTCCAGGACACGCTGTTCGAGCCCGCGCTGGCCGGGGCGCCAGCGCCGCCGGACCCAAGTGCCACGCTGGACGCTCTCATCGACGTGCACGCCGACCAGCTCAGGCGGATCGCGGCTGACGAGCATCCGGCCAGGTTCGGGCTGCTGGTCAACGCCGAGTCGGCAGGCGCCCTGGTGGCGGCCGAGATGACCGCGGCCGGGCTGCCGTGGCGGCCCGAGGTACACGACGCGCTGCTGACCGAGCTTCTCGGACCGCGGCCGACGCTACCCGGGCAGCGCCCGGCCAGGCTGGCCGACCTGGCCGGCCAGATCGCCGCGGCATTCGGCGTCCCGGACGACCGCGGCTCCCGCGGCCCTCGCGACCCGCGCCTGGCGATGAACCCCGACTCGCCCACCCAGGTCCTCCAGGCGCTGGCCGCCGACGGGATCAGGCTGCCGTCGACCAGGCTGGCCGTGCTCAGAGACGTCGATCACCCGGCCATCGCGCCGCTGCTCGAGTACAAGGAGCTGGCCAGGCTGCATTCGGCCTTCGGCTGGGCCTGGCTCGACACCTGGGTCCGCGGCGGCCGGTTCCGGCCGGAGTACCTGGTCGGCGGGGTGGTGTCCGGCCGCTGGGCGTCACGCGGCGGCGGCGCGCTGCAGATCCCGCGGCTGCTGCGGCAGGCCGTCGTGGCCGATCCCGGCTGGGTTCTCGTCGCCGCCGACGCCGCCCAGCTTGAGCCGCGGGTCCTGGCGGCGCTGGCGGGCGACCGCGCATTCGCGGCGGCGGCCGCCGCCGGCGACCTGTACGCCGAGCTCGCCGTGGCGTTCGGGGGCGACCGGGCCAAGGCCAAGATCGCGATGCTCTCGGCCATGTACGGCGGCGCCGGCGGCGAGGCGGGCCAGCTGCTCGCCGTTCTCCGGCAGCGCTTCCCCGCCGCGGCCGGCTATGTCGAGGCTGCCGCGCGGGCCGGCGAGGAGGGCCGCGTGGTCAGGTCCGTGCTCGGCCGGACCTGCCCGCCGCCGTCGGCCGGCTGGCGCGCGCTCACGGAGGAGGCGGCCGACCCGGACACCGAGCGTGACCCGGGGGCCGGGCGGGCCTCCCGCGCTCGCGGCCGGTTCACGAGGAACTTCGTGGTCCAGGCAAGCGCGGCGGACTGGGCCCTGGTGATGCTGGTCAGCCTGCGGGCCGGACTGGCAAAGATCTCCAGCGTTAACGGGACATCGCGGCTACGGCCGGCTGGCAGGCCAGCGTCCGACGACGCCGGGTCAGGCCAGCCGAACCGGCTGGCCAGTCCTGAGCTGGTGTTCTTTCAGCACGATGAGGTGATCGTGCACTGCCAGGCTGAGCAGGCCGATGCCGTTGCCGCAGTGGTGTCGCAGGCCGCGGACGAGGCATCCCGGCTGGTCTTCGGGCCGACTCGGGTTGCCTTCCCGCTGAGCACGGCCGTCGTGGCCTGCTACGCCGACGCGAAGTGAGCGCGGGCTGGCCGACTCAGTGGTCGATGTCCACCGGCGGGAGGCCGGCGACCTCCTTCTTGCTGA
>JADGPC010000501.1 GCA_017882645.1 Streptosporangiales bacterium
CTCACCGTCGACGTCCGGATCGACCAGGTGCGGACGGCTGTGAGCAGGCACGACGCGCTCGACTGCGGTGCGGTGGCCGGGATATACGCCGACCTGGAGACGCAGGCCGGGCACGGACTGGCGAGCCACGGATTCGGCGCCGCGGCCCAGCGGCTGATCAGGACCGCCGACCTGCGGTACTTCGGGCAGGCATTCGAGGTGCGGGTCCCGGTCCCGGACGGCCCGTTCGGTGCCGCCGCCGCGGAGACCGTCGCCAGCGCGTTCCACGACGCGCACCGGGCGCTGTACGGCTACGACTTCACCGGCGACCCCCGCCAGCACGTGGAATGGGTCAACCTGCGGGTCACCGGAGTCGGCCCGGTCCGCCGTCCCGCGCTGCCCGAACTGGAGCCAGGAGACGGCGATCCTGGCCGCGCCCGGACCGGCAGCCGGCCGGTCTGCTTCGGCCGCGGGCTCGGCTTCACTCCGGCTGACATCTACTGGCGGCCGCGCCTGGCCGCCGGGGACACGCTCGCCGGCCCCGCGGTCATCGAGGAGTACGGGGCGACGGTGCCGCTGCACCCTGGTTTCACCGCGGCCGTCGATCGGCTCGGCAACCTGCGCGTCACGCGGTCCGGCTGATCGGCAGGCGCCCGGACGGCGCTGTGCTCGGTGCTGGCCTGCCCGAAGCTGGCCAGCCCCGAGCCGGCCTGCCCGGTGGCGGGTTCCACCGGAGCCGGGAGCGCGATCTGCCAGCCTGCGGATCCAGCGCTCGCGGCCAGGAATCCCCGGGCGGCGAGATCAAGGATCGTGGCCTCGTAGGCCTCAGTGCCGGGGGCGCACTCGCTCAGGACGAGGCTGACCAGGGCAGGCGGCAGGTCTGCCGCTCCGAGGCCGGCTGGAACGGGAGCGCCGCGCGGCACGCCGCCCGGCGACCTGCCGAGGGCCGCCAGCCCCGCGCAGCCGCCGACCGACAGCGCGGCCGCGATGACCAGCGCCGCTAACATCCGTGCGCCTTCCGTGGGGCACGCCCCGAGTTGTGTCTCAGCAGCACCATCTCCTGCCTCAATCAGCGGAGCCAAGGTGACGTGAGCCGGTCGGGCAGCAGGACGACGGGTAAGCGGCAGATGACGTTGTCGTGAACGAAATGCCCGGTTATCGGGGTGCACCGGGCTGGAGCCGGAAACCTGAGGATGAATGAACGCGGGGGACCGGGGCAGGGCTGACAGAACGATCATCAAGGAAGGCGGCAGCGTCCGCCGCAGAGGAGAGCAGCAGTTGTGAGCCCAGTACCCGACATCATGCTGAACAACGGCCAGCCGATCCCTCAGCTCGGCTTCGGTGTGTTCCTGGTAGAGCCGGAAGACACGGCGGAAGCCGTCTCAACAGCGCTGGAGGTCGGTTACCGGCACATCGACACAGCCGAGATGTACGGCAACGAGAAGGAGGTCGGCGAGGCCATCGCCAAGTCCGGTCTCGATCGTTCCGAGGTGTTCGTCACCAGCAAGCTCAACAACGGCAGCCACCGCCCTGAGGACGCGCGCCAGGCCTTCGACGAGACGCTGAAGTCGCTCGGCTTCGACTACATCGACCTGTTCCTGATCCACTGGCCGCTGCCGATGAAGTACGACGGCGACTTCGTCTCGACCTGGGAAACTCTGGGCGAGTTCTACCGGGACGGGCGGGCCCGCTCGATCGGCGTGTCGAACTTCCAGCCGCATCATCTGCGGCGGCTGCACGCGCAGAGCGACATCCCGCCGGCGGTCAACCAGATCGAGGTCAGTCCGTACCTCACCCAGAACGAGCTGCGAGTGTTCTGCGCCGAGCATCAGATCGCGATCGAGGCGTGGTCACCGCTGGCCCGCGGCGGCGAGCTGCTCGAGGACCACGCGGTCACGCAGATCGCCAGGAGCACCGGCAAGACTCCCGCGCAGGTGGTGCTCCGCTGGCACATCGAGCGCGGCGACATCGTGTTCCCCAAGTCGGTGACCGCGGCCCGGATCAGGGAGAACTTCGACATCTTCGACTTCGAGCTGTCCGGCGAGGAAGTCGCGATGATCAGCGCCCTGAACCGGGACCAGCACACCGGCCCCGATCCCGACACCTTCCCCGGCTGACGCCGCGAACAGGCTCGCGCATCTCGGGTCCGGCAGCAGGCGCTGTTGACCCCGGCGCCCAGCAGCAGACCGGCGCGCCTATCAACAGCGATGGGCCACCACCGCTGTTGATACGGCAACGGGGATGGCCCATCGCTGTTGTAGCGGCTGGCCGTCGCGCGGGAAGGCGGAACGGGGGCCGGGCGTGCGCTCATGGCCGCGGCGGAGGACTTCGCAACGGAACGGAGCTGCCTGCTGATCGAGGTCACCAGCCTGCGTTCGCGGGCCGGCGCTCATGCCTTCTATCGCCGCCTGGGCTTCACCGACGTTTGCGACCGGTCAGGACGATTCGTCAAGGAACTGGCATGGGGCCAGCGCGCGAGCGTCGACCAGGATGACTTGCCTGGCTGACGCCGCCGCGTCGCCAGACCGAACCGCTCGCAGTCGGCGCAGCCCCGGCGGCCGAGCAGCCGTCCGGGGCCGGCCGCGGCCCGCGTCGCCCACGGCGTGCCAGGAAGATCGTGCAGATCCGGCACGAGACGGAGCCGGCTTGTGCTGACCAGCATCTAGCTCATCCTCCCCGGTCGGGTCATCGGCCGGCGAGCAGTTTCCTACTCGACCTCTTTCAGGATCTTCTGCACCGAGTCCAGCTGCGCCCGCAGCTGACCGAGCTTCGTCGTGACCTCCTCGAGCCGCAGGTCGGTGTGCTCCTGGGCGGTGACGGCGAGCTCAGAGAGCCGCCGGTACTCATCGGCTAGCTGCCGGAATTCGGTGCCGCCGGTCACGGCCACCTGGGCCTTTCTTCTCGCGCTGAGCTGCCAGGACACCGCCACTATCAGCAGCGCAATCAGCGCGCAGAAGAAGAAGATCATCAGGACGAGCGCCTTGCTATTCAGCATTACCGCACCTCCGCGTCGGCGTCGCCGTGCTCACTGAGCGACCGGGCCGCGACCATGATTGTCCTGGGCGTCAGGTGCACCGCGAAGGGCGTTACCTCGTAGAACTTCATTGCCTTCCCGTCCTCTGATACTTCGATGGCCGCCGACACCAGGCCGGCCGCTTCGAGCTTCCTCAGGTGGACCTGCAGCAGAGCCCGGCTGATGCCAAGCTCGCGGGCCAGCCGGCTCACGTAGTTGCGCTCCCTGGTCAGGGTGGCCACGACCCGGAGCCGATGCGGATTGGCAAGCGTCGCCAGTACCCGCAGCAGCGAATCCCCGGTCATGTCCGTGACTTCCACAGCGTCCTTTCTAGCACCTGCAAATGAAAACTAGCAGGTGCAAGTTCGGCTGGTCAATGCCGGATTCCGGGGGCTGCCGGGCGGCTCCTGCCGAGGCTGTCCCCAGCTGGAACGCTGGCGTGTGCTTGTCCTGCGCGACAACCTCGACCGGCGACCGGCCGGTCAGGACCTCGTCGCAGTACCAGTCGGCTGTGTGATCAGATTGGCAGACGGCCTTCCGCGGCGCCGGGGGCGGACGCGGGCGATCTGGGCGAGGTGGCAGGTGGGCAGGACGCTGACTGACCGGGGCGACCGGGGCGACGGAGGCGACCGGGGCCAGGCAGTCGACCCGGTCGTGCTCGAGATCATCGCCGGCAGCCTGGCCTCGATCGAGAAGGAGGTCGAGACCGCGATCGGGCGGACCGCCAGGTCCCCGATGATCAGGGACGCGCACGACTTCCGGGCCGGGATCCATGACCGGCTGCTGCGCAAGCTGACCGGCCGCTCCTACAGCTCCCTGGTCCACCCGATCGTCCGTGACTTCCCGGTCGAGACGATGCGGCCGGGCGACGTGTTCTTCCACAACGACGTGTACTTGTCGGAAGGCGGGATCGGGCATCTGCCTGACCTGTGCGTGACCGTGCCGGTCTTCCACGAGGCCAGCCCGGGCGCGGGCCAGGAGGTGGTGGCCTTCGTGCAGGCGTTCGGCCATCACGACGACATCGGCGGGTCGGTGCCGGGCTCGATGCCCAGCCGGGCGACCAGCGTGTTCGAGGAAGGCCTGATGGTGCCGCCGATCCGGCTGTGGGACGAGGGCGTCCCGAACAAGGCCGTCCTCACGATCATGACCCGCAACTCGCGGATGCCGGAGTCGCTCGCCGCCGACCTGGACGCCGAGTGCGCCGCCTGCCTGATGGGCGCGAGGCGCCTGGCGGAACTTTTCGGCCGGTATGGCCGGGACGCCGTCGAGGCCTGCTTCGACGCGATCGTCGCCGGCACGACGGCGACGTTCCGCCGCGAGATCCTGTCCAAGATCCCGGCGGGAACCTGGACCTGGGAGGACTACGCCGAGCATGACGGAGTCGACCCGCCAAGGCTGCACACCCAGCGGATCACGCTGACCAGGACGCCCGACCGCGAGGTCGGCGGCCCCAGGCTGATCCTGGACTTCACCGGCACCGGCCCGCAGGCCAGGGGGCCGATCAACCACTGCGCCAACTACGCCGACGGGAACTTCCTGGCCAAGTGGCTGGCCCCGATCCTGCGCAACCTCGCCGACTCGCCGGAGCGGATGGCCGAACTCGACGTCAACGAGGGCGTGGTCGAGCTGATCGAGATGCGGTTCCCGCCGCCGGGCACCCTGCTCACCCCGGTCTTCCCCGCTCCGACCAACGCGCGGACCTTCGTGATCCTGCGCCTGCTCGGCGTCCTCGCGGGGGTGCTGGCCAAGGCGGCCGGCGGCCGGATGCCTGCCGACCAGGAGACGATCAGGTACACCGGCGTCTACGGCACCGACGCGGCCGGCGAGCCGTACCTGATGCGCGAGGTGCTCGGCGGCGGCTCAGGCGGCCGGTACTACGCCGACGGCGAGGACACCATCCACGTGGTGCCCGACTCGCGCAACCTGCCGGCCGAGTTCTCCGAGGCCCGGTTCCCGTTCATCGTCGAACGGCTCGGCCTGGCGGTCGACTCCGGCGGCCCGGGGCAGTTCCGCGGCGGGCTTGGCTACGAGAAGGTCATCCGGATGCTCGCCGACGGCCACTTCATGTCGATCGCCGACCGTTCCATCCTGTCCTGCTGGGGGGTGCGTGGCGGGAAGGCCGGCCGCCCGTTCGAGGTGATGATCGACCCAGACGGCCAGGCTCAACGGGCCGCGGACGCGCTCGCCGACGGCGAGTTCGTCCCCGCCGGGACGCTGATCAGGATCCGGACCACGGGCGGGGGCGGCTGGGGCGATCCGCTGGATCGCGACGTCGGCCTCGTGGTCCGCGACGTGGCGTGGGGCAAGGTATCGCGGGCGGGAGCGGCCCGTGACTACGGCGTCGTGGTCACCGGTCCGCCCGACGAGCCTGCCGCAGACCTGGGGCAGACAGCTTTGTTGCGGACCAGAATGAAGACCGAGCGGCCGGACGAGCAGCCGTTCTTCGACCGCGGCCCGGGCTACGCCCGGCTGGCCGGCGTCGCGTCGGCGCAGGTGGACTGGCTATGACCGAGCACGGGGCCGCGCGCGGGCCGCTGGCCGGGCTGGTCGTGGTCGACCTGTCGCGCGCGCTGGCCGGGCCGCACGCGGGGATGATGCTCGGCGACCTCGGCGCGCGTGTGATCAAGGTCGAGTCGCCGGATGGCGACGACAGCCGCGGCTGGGGCCCGCCGTTTATCGGCGGCAGCGACGGCCGCGAGCACGCGACCTACTTCCTGTCGTGCAACAGGAACAAGGAGTCGGTCGTCGCGGACCTGAAGTCCGGTGACGGCCGGGCCCTGCTGACAGCCCTGGCCGCCCGGGCCGACGTGCTGATCGAGAACTTCCGGCCCGGCGTCCTGGACCGGCTTGGCTTCAGCGTGACGCGGCTGCACGAGATCAACCCCGGGCTGGTGATCTTGTCGATCACCGGGTTCGGCCACGACGGCCCGGAGGGCAGCCGGCCAGGCTACGACCAGATCGCCCAGGGCGAGGGCGGCGTCATGTCGGTCACCGGGCCGTCACCGGACGAGCCGACGCGGGCGGGCGTGCCGATCGGCGACATCATGGCCGGCATGTACGGTGC
>JADGPC010000502.1 GCA_017882645.1 Streptosporangiales bacterium
GATCAAGCAGACCGCGCCGTACAAGAACGGCTTCAAGATCGGCGGCAAGACCTTCTCCGTCACCATCAAGTCCTACGACACCCAGTCCAGCCCCACCCGGGCCGGGGATCTGGCCAAGACGGCCATCCTGAGCGACAACGTGGACCTGCTGCTGGCGTCGTCCACTCCGGAAACTGTCAACGCGGTAGCCAGCCAGGCAGAAACGCTCGGCACGCCGCTGATCTGCGCGAACATTCCGTGGGAAGCCTGGTACATCAACCTCGGCGGCAACCCGCTCAAGCCGACCGTCAAGCCGAAGTTCGTGGTCATGTACTTCCTCGGCGCCGAGCACCTGATCCAGTGCTTCATCCCGATGTGGGACCGGATTCACGCTCAGCTCCACACCGACAAGGTGGTCGCCGCTGCGTTCCCCAACGACTCGGACGGCAACGCGTTCCGCGCGGTGTTCCCGCCGATCGCCAAGGCGGCGGGCTACACCTTCGACATGTCCCCTGCCTACACCGACGGGACCACGAACTACTCTTCGATGATCTCGCAGTTCAAGGCCGACAAGGCGGACTTCTTTACCAACGTGCCGCTGCCGCCGGACTTCGCCACCATGTGGAAGCAGTCGTTCCAGCAGGGCTTCAAGCCGAAGCTGGCGACCGTGGCCAAGGTGCTGCTGTTCCCGCCCGACGCCTACGCGCTCGGCAGCCTGGCCTACAACGTCGCTACCGACGCCTGGTGGGTGCCGTCGCTGCCCTGGACGTCCTCGTTCACCGGAGAGACCTGCCAGCAGATGGCCACCGAGTTCGAGGCGACCACGAAGGGGCAGTGGAACTCCAACATCAGCAACTACAGCCTGTTCGAGGCCGCCCACGCGGCCCTCACCTCCGTGAGCGACCCGCACGACAAGACCGAGGTCGCCAGCGCCATCCACCAGGTGAATATCCAGGCCCTGGCCGGGCCGCTGAACTTCGCGTCAGGCGGTCCCGCGCCGGGCGTGGCGATCACCCCGCCGGTCGGCGTGCAGTGGCAGAAGGGCACCAAGTACCCGGTGGAGATGCAGGTCGTCGACAACACGCTGGTACCGCAGGCGAAGATCACCGCCGACCTGCACCCGACCAACCCGTGACCGTAGCGGAAGATCGGAGATGACCAGTCCGCTGCTCGAGCTCGAGCACGTGACTAAGCGGTTCGGCAGGGTCGTCGTCGCGGACGACCTGTCGCTGACCGTCGGCCCCGGGGACACAGTCGGGATCGTGGGGCCGAACGGTGCTGGCAAGACCAGCCTGTTCGGCCTCATCTCCGGGGACCTCGCCCCCGGCGCAGGCGAGATCCGCTTCGGCGGGCGCACGGTCACCAGGCTGGACGCGGCCGCGCGATGCAGGCTGGGCATCGGGCGCACCTACCAGGTGCCGCGGCCGTTCGCGGATATGACGGTGTTCGAGAATCTGCTGGTCGCCGCCCAGCAGGGCGGCGGGCTGCGGCGGCGGGCCAGCTACGAGGCAGCGGTCGAGGCGCTGGACCGGGCCGGGATGTCCGGTCAGGCGAACCTGCCCGCCGAGCGGCTCGGCCTGCTGCAGCGCAAGCGGCTGGAGCTGGCCCGTGCCCTCGCCACCCGGCCCACGCTGCTGCTGCTTGACGAGGTGGCCGGCGGGCTGACCGACCCGGAGGTTGCCCAGCTGGTCGAGATCATCCACGGCATCAACGCCGAGGGGATCGCGGTGATCTGGATCGAGCACGTCGTGCGCGCCCTGACCGGCGTTGTCACGCGGCTGACCTGCCTGGCCGGCGGCACGTTCGTCGGCGACGGCGACCCGGCCTCGGTGCTGGCCGACCCGGCCGTCCGGGAGGTCTTCCTCGGCACCGAGGTCACCGCAGCCCTGGCCGGCAGCTCCCTGGAGGCCCCCACGCCCAGCGAGCGGAGCGAGCCGTGAGCGAAGCACTGAGCGAGGCGCCGCTGCTGGAGGTTCGCGATCTGGTCGTGCATCACGGGCAGCTCCGGGCCCTTGACGCGATATCGCTGCGAGTCCTCCCTGGCGAGGTGTACGCGATCATCGGCGCGAACGGCGCGGGTAAGTCGACGCTGCTGCGCACCATCGCCGGCCTGCACCGCCCGACAGCGGGATCGGTTCTGTTCGACGGCGAGGACGTCACCGCGCTGCGGCCTGAGCGCCGTGCCAGGCAGGGAGTTGTCATGGTGCCGGAGGGCAGGCGGCTCTTCGAGTCGCTGTCCGTCGAGGAGAACCTGCGGGTAGGCGCGGCCTACGCGCGGCCGGGCCCGTGGACGATCGAGCAGGTATACGAGATGTTCGGCTGGATGCGGGAGCGCCGCAACCAGCGCACCGCCCAGCTGTCCGGCGGTGAGCAGCAGACCGTCGCCATCGGCCGGGCGCTCGTCGCCAACCCCCGCGTGCTGCTCCTGGACGAGCTGTCGCTCGGCCTGGCGCCGGTGGTCGTCCAGCGCATCTACGGCATGCTGCCGCAGATCCTGGCGGCCGGCCTCACGGTGCTGCTCGTCGAGCAGGACGTGAGCCAGGCCCTGCGGGTCGCGTCGCACATCCACTGCCTGCTTGAGGGCCGGACCACCCTGGAAAGCAAGCCGGCCGGCGTCACCGCCGAGCAGGTCGAGGCGGCCTACTTCGGGCTAGCGGGCATCGCCAGGGGCGATACTGCCGCTTCCGGTGAAGGGAGCGAGCTCTAGTGGCCTGGGTAAACGCCATCATCCAGGGCGTGCTGACCGGCGGGCTCTACGCGCTGTTCGCCTGCGGACTGTCGTTGCTGTTCGGAGTCATGAAGGTCGTCAACCTCGCCCACGGCGACCTTGCCGTCGTCGCGGGTTACGTGGCGATCGGCGTCATCACGGTCACCCACGTCCCCGTGCTGTGGTCCTTCCTCATCGTGGTGCCGGTGATGGCTCTGATCGGCTACGTACTGCAGCGCACGATCATCCAGAGCGCGCTCGACCGCAGCGTTCTCACCACGCTGATGGTGACTTTCGGCCTGTCGGTGGTGATCGAGAACGGCCTGCTCCAGTTCTTCACGGCCAACAGCCGCGCGATCGGCACCAACCTGGCCCTGGTCCGGGATTCGTTCAGCCTCGGCTCGCAGATCCAGATCGGCTATCTGCTCGTGGTTGTCTTCGCGCTCGCCGTGGTGGTGCTGCTCGGGCTGCAGTACTTCCTCTCGGCGTCCAAGTACGGCCGCCTGATCCGGGCCAGCGCCGACGACAGGGAGGCGGC
>JADGPC010000503.1 GCA_017882645.1 Streptosporangiales bacterium
CTGGCGCAGGTCGCCGCCATGCGGCTGGCTTCCTTGCCGCGCGAGGAGCGGATCGCGATCCGCGGCGTCCGCAAGCACACCGCGGCGGCGATGGCAGCCAGTGCCTTCACCGCGCCGCACGTCACCGAGTTCCTGCAGATCGACATCACCGACACGATCACGGCGACAGCCCGGCTGAAGTCGCTGCCTGAGTTCGACGGCATCAGGGTCTCGCCGCTCCTGCTCGTGGCCAGGGCGCTGCTGGTCGCGGCGAGCCGGCATCCGATGATCAACTCCTCGTGGGACGAGGCGGCCCAGGAGATCGTGGTCAAGCACTACGTGAACCTGGGTATCGCGGCGGCCACCGACCGCGGCCTGATGGTTCCGAGCGTGAAGGACGCCCATGCGCTCTCGCTGCCCGGTCTCGCGCAAGCCATCGGCGACCTGGCCAGCACGGCCCGGGCGGGCCAGTCGACCCCCGCCGACCTTCGCGGCGGCACGATCACGATCACCAATGTCGGGGTGTTCGGTGTCGACACCGGGACTCCGATCACCAGCCCCGGCGAGGCCGCGATCCTCGCGTTCGGCCAGGTCAGGGACGCCCCGTGGGTCGTGGACGGGCAGCTGGCCGTCCGCAAGGTGTGCACGCTCGCGCTCTCGTTCGACCACCGGATCGTGGACGGCGATACCGGGTCGGCCGTGCTGCGGGACGTCGGCGCGATGCTGACCGACCCGCTGCGCATGCTTGCCTGGTCCTGAAGTCAGCAATATCGAACGGAGCGCGATGATCAGGCATGTCGTAGTGATCAGCTGGAAGCCGGAGGCAACTGCCGAGCAGAAGCAGCAAGTCAGCATCGACCTGGCGAAGCTGCCTGGGCTGATGCAGGAGCTGACCGGCTCGCGGGCTTACGTATTCGGCTCGGACCTCGGGGTCACGGAGACCAACGCCGACTTCGCGATCGTCGCTGACTTCGACGACGTGGACTCGTACATTGCCTACCGTGACCACCCCGCCCACGTCGAGGTGGTGAAACGGTCAATAGCCCCCATAGCCGACCGCCGTATGGCCGTCCAATTCGAGCTCTAACCAGTAGTGGCAACAACGCTGAACCCCTGATGTTGCTATAGCGACATCAGGGGTTCAGCGTTGTCCTCGCGGAGCCGCGCGGCGCTAGAAGGCGGCTTCGGGGAGGTCCATCAGGTCGGTGGACGTGGTTTCGACGATTTCGCGCTCGGCGGCCAGCCTGGGCAGCACCGCCTCGGCGAAGAACCGGGCCGCGGCGACCTTGCCCTGGTAGAACGCGGTGTCGCCAGCACCAGCCGGACCAGCACCGGCCGCGCCTTCATCGAGCGCCCTGGTGGCGATCTCCGACTGCCGGACAAGCAGCCAGCCGACCACCAGGTCACCGAGCGAGAGCAGCAGCCTGGTCGTGTTCAGGCCGACCCGGTCGATCTCGCCGGGCTGATCCAGGCTGCCGGCCAGGTAGCCGTGCAGCGTGTTCACCATGGACTCGACGTTGTCCGCCGCCCTGGCCAGCGCGGCCCGCTCCTTCTTCAGCCGGCCGTTGCCGTACTCGGCCCCGGCGGTCTGCCTGATCTCGGCGAGCAGCGAGGTCAGCGCCTCGCCCTGGTTGCGGACGATCTTGCGGAAGTACAGGTCCATGCCCTGGATGGCCGTCGTGCCCTCGTACAGGCTGTCGATCTTCGCGTCCCGCAGGTACTGCTCGACCGGGTAGTCCTGCAGGTAGCCGGATCCGCCGAAGGTCTGCAGGGAGAGCGTCAGCATCTCGTAGGCCCGCTCCGAGCCCAGCCCCTTCACCAGCGGAAGCAGCAGGTCGTTCATCGCCACCGCGTGCTCGTCGGTCGTTCCGGCCGCGCTGGCCAGCTGCACGGCGTCCTGGAAGGTGGCCGTGTACAGGACCAGCGCCCGCATGCCCTCGGCGTAGGCCTTCTGCAGCATCAGGATCCGCCGGACGTCCGGGTGATGCATGATCGTGACGCGCGGCGCCGCCTTGTCGGCCATCTTGGAGAGCTCGCCGCCCTGCACCCTGGTCTTGGCGTACTCCAGGGCATTCAGATAGCCGGTCGACAACGTGGCGATCGCCTTCGTGCCGACCAGCATCCGGGCGTGCTCGATGATCATGAACATCTGCTTGATGCCCTCGTGTACGTCACCGACCAGCGTGCCGACGGCCGGATGCTCGGCGCCGAAGGTCAGCTCGCAGGTCGCGGAGACCTTCAGGCCCATCTTTTGCTCGACGTTGGTCGCGTAGACGCCGTTGCGCTCGCCCAGCGAGCCGTCCTGGTTGACCAGGAACTTCGGCACCAGGAACATCGACAGTCCCTTGGTGCCCGGGCCGGCGCCTTCCGGCCTGGCCAGCACGAGGTGGAAGATGTTCTCCGCCATGTCGTGCTCGCCGCTGGTGATGAACCGCTTGACGCCCTCGATGTGCCAGGTGCCGTCGGGCTGCTGGACGGCCCTGGTCCGCCCCGCGCCCACGTCCGAGCCCGCGCCGGCCTCGGTCAGCACCATCGTCGCGGTCCACCGGCGCTCGACGGCCTGCTCGGCGAAGCGCCGCTGCGCGGGCGTGCCAAGCTCGTAGAGCACACGGGCGAACGCCGCGCCGGTCGAGTACATCCAGATCGCCGGGTTGGCGCCGAGCACGAGTTCCGCGACCGACCAGACGAGCGATCTCGGCGCGACGGTCCCGCCAAGCTCGGCCGGGATCTCCAGCCTGAACCACTCGGCATCGACGAACGCCTTGAACGACTTCGCGAAGGCCTCGGGCATCCGCACCGAGTGCGTCGCCGGGTCGAACACCGGCGGATGACGGTCGCTGTCCGCGAACGACTCCGCGAGCGGGCCGGTCGCGAGGCGGTTCATCTCGTCGAGCATGCCGCGCGCGGTGTCCTCGTCGACCTCGTCGAACGGGGTAGCCCCGAGCACGTCCTGACGGTCAAGCAACTCGAACAGGTTGAACTCGATATCGCGCAGGTTGCTCTTGTAGTGGGTCATATTCAATCTCCGCCCAGTCTCCCCGTGATGCACCGGCCAGTACGCAGTTACCGATGAGTAACAAAGTCTACTACTCGCCGGTAACTACGGGAAGGCCTTCGGCGCCAGCCGGCTCCAGACATTCACCGACATTCAGTGCAGGATGTTCACCGCACGGGCGATGACCATGGCTCCGAGCGCGAGCGAGACCGCAGATTGGACAAGCATCGCCAGCTTGGCCCACCGGGCCAGCGGCATGACATCGGTCGGGCTGAACGCCGTCGCGTTCGTGAACGACATGTACAGGTAGTCCACGAACCGCGGGCCCCAGCCGCGCGGCGTCAGCTCGGGCACGGTCATCTGCGGAAAGAGCAGGTCAGGATAGGGCCTGGTGCCCTGCAGCCGGTGCACGGGACCGCCGCGGTCGAATTCCCAGTACCAGAGCGCGAAGGCGATCACGTTGGTGCCCCAGATCGCCGCGCCGGACGCGAGCAGCGCGATCGGGGCCTGGTTCGGAGCGACGTGCAGCTGGCTCGTGACAATCGCCTTGATCAGCAGTCCGGCCGAGGCCGCGTTGGCCGCCGTGATCAGCAGGATCAGCGCGACGCTGGCGGTTCTGATCGGGCCGGACAGGCGCTCGATCCGGACCGGGTTCGCCGCGCTCAGCCCGATCAGCAGCGCGCCTTCGAGCGCGGGCAGCAGGAACCTTGGCTGCAGGCTGAGCTTCGGCGACAGCAGCCACTGCAAGACGATGGCCACGATGACGGCGGCCGATACCGGCCAGCGCGGCTCGGCCCGCTCCTGTCGGTGCAGCCGGGCGCTGCCCGCCGCCTGCACCCGCTCGGCGACGTGATCGATCATCCGGACCATCTCGTCCGGCCACGGCACCGCCGCCGCCTCAGGCGGCCGGGGCCGGGCCGCTGGGTCGGGCTGGCTCGCTGGATCGGATGGGCGGGCAGCCGCCGGGACCTGACCGGGCCGGGATTCGCCGGCCGGCGGATCGCTACCTTGCATGAGCCTCATTGTGGGGCCAGCCCGTTCACCAATTCACGTCTATCGATCTACAGTGTCGGCATCGGCGCGAAACTCCCTGACCGAGCAAGGCGGAACTCGATGGCGCTTGGCCTCACCCCTGAGCATCAGGAACTGGCGGCAGCGGTACGCGGCTGGTCGCAGCGACATTGCCCGGCGGACGTCGTGCGGGCAGCCGCCGACGGCACCGACGGCGGCGCGGCGCACTATCAGGCTGAACTCACCTCCAGCCTCGCCGAGCAGGGCCTGTTCGGGCTGCATCTGCCCGAGGACGACGGCGGCCAGGGGTTCGGGCTGCC
>JADGPC010000504.1 GCA_017882645.1 Streptosporangiales bacterium
GAGAACGCATAGGCGGACAGGTACGGGATGCCGAGCTCGATCGCCCCCATGATCACGTCGAACAGCGAGTACTCGCCGGCCTTATGGCCCTCGGTACGCGGCAGGCCGCGTTGCTTGGCCCACCGGCCGTTACCGTCCATGACCAGCGCCACGTGCCGGGGCACGAACTCGGCCGGGATGGCCGGCGGCCTGGCCCCCGAGACGTGCGGGTCCGGCGGCCTGACCGCGCCGGAGTTCCCGGCCGGCCGCCGGGCGCGGTCGGCGTCCCGGTCGCGGCTCACGCGTGCTCCACGTGGCGCAGCGAGCGGATCGAGTGCTCCAGGTGCCACTGCACGTAGGCCGCCACCAGGCCGCTGCATTCCACCCGGTTCCGCCGCTCGCTCGCGTCGGCCAGCCCCCAGTCGCCCCGCAGCAGCGCGCTCATCAGGTCGATGGTCGGCCCGGACGCCGACGCCGAGCCCGGCGCCCAGCAGGCCTTGCAGACCAGGCCGCCCGCGGCCACTCCGAACGTCTGGCGGCCCGGGCTGCGTCGCGGGGCGGCAGCCGGCTCGTCCGGGTCGTCCGGGTCGTCTGGGTCGGCCGACGGCGCCCTGGTGCCGCAGATCGCGCACTCGTCGAGCGCCGGCGCGTATCCGGCGACGGCGAGCGAGCGGAGCAGGTAGGCATCGAGCACCAGCCGCGGCTCGTGCTCGCCGTCCACCAGCGTCCTGAGCCCGCCGACGAGCAGCAGGAACTGGCGCAGGGCCGGCTCCTTCTCGATGGCGGTGAACCGCTCGGCCGTCTCGAGCATCGCGGTCCCGGTGGTGTACCTCGGGTAGTCAGTCGCCAGCGCTTCCCCGTAGCTCCTGACCGTCTCGGCCTGGGTAATCACATCTAGCGTCCGCCCCGTGTACAGCAGCAGGTCGACATGGGTGAATGGCTCGAGGCGGGCTCCGAACCGCGACTTCGTCTTGCGGACGCCCTTGGCGACCGCCCGGATCCGGCCGGTCTTGCGGGCCAGGACGGTGACGATGCGGTCGGCCTCACCCAGCTTGTGGGTGCGCAGCACGATCCCGTCGTCGCGGTAGATGCTCACAGTGCCATTCTCGCGCATGCACGCCTTTACTCGGCGGACGCGCCTTCCTCGGTCAGCGCGATGACGCCGACGGCCTGCGCCGGCGTCATGCCCAGGCAGCCGGCTATCTCCCTGGCGGTCTGCCGCTCCGACTCGGTCAGCGCACCGTCAGCCAGCCCGATCCTGATGATCTCGGCCAGGAACCACTCCCTGGCCGGCACCGCCAGCTGCACGGCGAGCGCGTCCAGCCGCTCAGCTATCGAGCTGCCAGCCGCTGGGTCCGCTGCTGACTCCAGGTCGGCGTCGACCGCCGCGTCGTCGTAGTCGGCTACCCCGGCCCCCCTGACCGCGTCGATCGCCCGGCGCCGCGCCGCGCTGGCACCCTGATCGCCGGCGAGCAGCATGGCGACGGCGGCGGCCCGCATCCCGGCCGGCAGCGCGGCCTGCATCTGCGCCATGGTCGGCAGCGCCAGCACGTCGGAGCTGTACCTGGTGCCGCATTCGGTGCACTGGACGTACTCCCCCGCCTTGCCGAGCGGGATGACCGGAATGAAGAACACATGGATCCAGCGCCGGCCCGACTTGAGCCGGTACGGCCGGTCGCCGCCGCAGCGCTGGCAGTGGAACGTCCCCTGGCCGATAGTGCGGAAGTACACCCGCAGCCCGAAGATCAGCAACATGAGCCGCCTCCTGCTCGCCCCGGCGAGAGTTATCCCCGATTCCAGGCTAATCAGACCACGCGATCATCACACGCCCACCGGGCAGCCCGCCAATGAATAGGGCAAACGCCTGAATACGGCAAACACCGCTATCCGGCCTGGGCCGCTTCCTCCGCGAGCGAGATCACGCCGCGCGCCCTGGCCGCGCTCATTCCCAGGTACCGGGCGACGGTGCCGGCGACATCGCGCTCGGCGGCGCTCAGCGATCCGTCGGCCAGCCCCAGTTCAACAACCTTCGCGAGAAACCAATCTCTGGCCGGGATCTCGAGCTGAACAGAGAGCGCCTCGATCGCCGGACGAAGGCCGACAGCCGGGCCGTCCGCCTCGGGCAGCAGCGATGCCGCCTCGGGGTCAGCGAGCGCGGCCGCCAGCCGGGCGTCGTCAAATTCGGGCGCGCCCGCGTCCCTGATCATCTGGATTCCGCGGCGCCTGGCCGCCGGACTGCCTGCGCCGCCCGCCGTCAGCATCGCGAGGACCGCGGCTTTCGTCCCGGCCAGGAGGGCGACGAGCATCTGCTCCATGGTCGGAACGGCCAGCAGTTCCACCCGGTAGCAGGTACGGCAGCAGGTGCAGCGCAGGTGCTCTCCGGCGTCACCGAGCGAGGCCACCGGGACGCCGAGCAAGTGCGCCCAGCGCCGCCCTGACCGATGCCGGTACGGCCGGTCCCCGCCGCAGCGCTCGCAGTGAAAGACGCCGCTTCCTACGGTCCGGTACCAGACTCTCGACCCGACAAGGGCCAGCATTGCTTCGCCTCCCAGCCCGCCGCTTCGGGCGAGTATCCAGCCGGGGTGAACCGCACGCCGGAGTCCCGATCATCACATGACTGGTGATCTTGGGTCAGCGATTCGGCAGAATTAGCGAGCCCGGCGGTATCCGGTCAGTCTCCGCTGACCTGCGACATCACGATCGCCTAGTCGTAGAAGCCCAGCCGGCGCAGCTGTCTCGGGTCGCGCTGCCAGTCCTTGGCTACCTTAATCCGCAGATCCAGGTAAACCCGGCTGCCGAGCAGGGCCTCGATCTGCTTGCGCGCCCGGGAGCCGACCTCCCGCAGGCGTGCGCCCTTGGCGCCGATCACGATCGCCTTCTGGCTCTGCCGCTCGACGTACATCACCGCGTGCACGTCGACGAGGTCGTCCCGGCCCTGCCGCGGCGCCATCTCCTCGACCACCACGGCGATCGAGTGCGGCAGCTCGTCGTGGACGCCCTCCAGGATGGCCTCCCTGATCAGCTCGGCGACCAGCTGCTGCTCAGGTTCGTCGGTCAGCTCGCCGTCCGGATACAGTGGCCGACCCGGCGGGAGATGGCTGACCAGCACGTCGGTCAGCACGTCGAGCTGGAATCCGGCGACGGCGGACACCGGCACGATGTCGGCCCAGTCACCGAGATCGGCGACCGCGGACAGCTGGCTGGCGACCTGCTGCTTCGATGCCTGGTCGGTCTTGGTGACGATGGCGACCACCGGCGTACCGGCGTGGCCCGTGAGCTCGGCGGCCAGGTACTTGTCGCCAGGGCCGATCCGATCGGCCGCGGGGACGCAGAAGCCGATCACGTCCACCTCGGTCAGGGTCGAGCGGACCAGGCTGTCGAGTCGCTCGCCGAGCAGCGTCCTTGGCCGGTGCAGCCCCGGCGTGTCGATGACGATCAGCTCGGCGCCGGGTCGCCGCACGATCCCCCTGATCACCCGCCGCGTGGTCTGTGGCCTGCTGCTCGTGATCGCGACCTTCGTGCCCACCAGCGCGTTCGTGAGCGTCGACTTACCCACGTTCGGCCGTCCGGCGAAGCAGGCAAAGCCGGACGAGAAGCCGTCACCGGCTCGCACCTGTTCTCCCAGCGGCTCCACGCTGGTGATTCTCCCCTACCCGGCGGACTGGGTCATACCGAGGACGGCACGCCGCCGGCCGGGCCGGCTTCGGCGAACTGTCACAGGCGGAGGATCTCGCGGACCGCTCCGTCGGATCCGGCGTGAATGATCAGGGCCCCCGACCCGACGTCCTTCACCGCGCCGACATCCTCGGGAGCCGGTCCAGGACCGTCACTGACCAGCGCCGCCGCTTCGAGCGCCACCGCACCGCTGGAGACGGCCATGGCCACGGCCAGCGAGAGCGCCGAGACCCGCAGGGAGGGCAGCGCGACCGCGGCGGCAGCATACGTGCGGCCGGTCTCGTCCCGGACAGCGGCGCCCTCGGCTGACCCGACCCGCGCCCGGGCCGAGCGGGCCAGCGTGATGATCTTCAGGTCTTCGGGCCCGAGCTCAGGCTCTGTCACGCGACCGAGCTTACTGCGCAGCGTCGTCGCCGGCTGCTTCCCGCCGGTCAGAGTCCGAGGGCACCGGCTCGTGCCGGGCCGCGTCAGAACCTGAGCGGCCGCGGCGGCCGTTCTCACCCTGGCCGGCGGATTCGCCGCTCGCCAGCTGACCGTTTCCGGACTCGAGCGCCGCCGCAATCTCCCGGCCAGCCCGGTCCTGACTGGCCCGGTCCTGACTGGCCCGCTCCTGATCGGCCCGGTCCTGATCGGTGCCGTCCCGGCCGGCGCCGCCCACGGCGGCGGCTTCCCGGCCCTCCTGCCCGGCACCGTTCTCGCTGACCCGCTGCACGGTGACGGTGCTGATCCGGTTCCGCCGGCCGGCCAGGCTCTCCGCGGTCAGGCGCAGGCCCGCCACGGTCGCGGTCGACCCGGCGATCGGCACCCGTCCGAGCCGCTGCGCCAGCAGGCCGCCAACCGTCTCCACGTCCTCAGCCTCGATCTGGACGTCGAACAGCTCCGCCAGCTCGTCGACCGACAGCCGGGCAGTCACCCTGGCATGCCCGTCGCCCAGCCACTCGACCGGCGGCTGCTCCCGGTCATACTCGTCGGCGATCTCGCCGACGATCTCCTCCAGGATGTCCTCGATCGTGACCAGTCCCGCCGTGCCGCCGTACTCGTCGATCACGATCGCGACGTGAGTCTGCCTGGCCTGCATCTCCCTCAGCAGGTCGTCGACCGGCTTGCTGTCCGGAACGAACGTGGCCGGGCGCATGATCGACGCCACCCGCTCGGCGGCCAGGCCGTCGGACTGCTCGGAGGTCCGGGTGACGATGTCCTTCAGGTAGGCGATGCCGACCACGTCGTCCAGGTTCTCCCCCACGACCGGGATCCGCGAGAACCCGCTGCGCAGCGCCAGCGTCAGCGCCTGCCGCAGCGTCTTCCCGCTCTCCACGAAGATCATGTCGGTGCGCGGCACCATGACCTCGCGCACGATCGTGTCCCCTAGCTCGAAGACCGAGTGGATCATCGCCCGCTCGCCCGGCTCGATCACCCGGCGGCGCTCGAGCAGGTCGACCAGGCCGCGCAGATCTTCTTCCTCGCCCGACGGGCCGCCCTGCTGCCTGCCGCCACGGCCGAGGATCCGCCCGATCGCCAGCAGCATGGCGGGGATCGGCCCCATCAGCCGGACCACCGGCTGCATCACCGACGCCGCCTTGTCGGCCACGCTGGCCGCGTACTCCCGGCCGAGCGTGCGCGGCACGATCCCGGCCACCAC
>JADGPC010000086.1 GCA_017882645.1 Streptosporangiales bacterium
CGGCAGCAGAAACAGCTGATCCCGGCTCACCGGCCGGTACCCCTTCGCCATGAGTCAATCATCCCAGACACTCACCAACCCGGAGGAAAGCCACGCCGCCCGGCCAGCCGATTCTGCGACAGCCCGTGTTAGCCCGGCGATGGCCCACCGCTGTTGCTGGGGACGGGAGGCGGCGAGCGGAAGAGCCCCGGGCGGGAAGGGGCGGGAACAGCCCAGGCTGTGGCACCAGGTAATGTCTCGGCTCATGTCAGACACTGACGGTCGGCCGACCGAAGGCGCCACCCCGATACCCGCGACCGGAACCGCGCGGGTGCACATCCTGCAGGACGGTTACGCCCGCGAGGACGACGACGGCGAGCACGTCGGCAGCACCGTCACGCTGATCACGGACGGCGACGTCGTCGTGGTCGTCGACCCCGGCATGGTCGCCTCGCGGGACGCGCTGCTGGCCGCTCTCGCCGCGCACGGCGCCGCACCGCAGGCCGTCACCGACGTGGTGTTCAGCCACCATCACCCCGACCACACCGTCAACGCGGCCCTGTTCCCCGCGGCCAGGATCCATGACTTCTGGGCTGTCTACGACGGCGACCTGTGGATCTCCCGTGACGCCGAGGGCACCGAGCTCAGCCCGTCGATCCGGCTCATCGCGACCCCCGGCCATAGCGATCAGGACATCAGCACGGTCGCCTCGACTCCGGACGGGGTCTACGTCTGCACGCACGCGTGGTGGGCGGCGCAGGGTCCGGCCGACGACCCGTTCAGCCCGGACCAGTCGGTGCTGGCGCGCAGCCGGCAGCGGATTCTCGGCATCGCCACGGTGATCATCCCGGGCCACGGGCCGAGTTTCGTGCCTGGTCAGGACACCCCGCGCTGACCGGCTAGACCGCCTCGCCCTTCAGCGCGAACCTGGACAGCCGCCACGAGGCGATGGCGAGGGTAGCCAGGGTGACCACGATCGCCATGACGATCGCCGTCGACGAGGTCAGGTGCGCGTTCAGCGCCGACGACCTGGCGATGGCATTGGCGACGCTGACCGAGTACTGGCCGATGGACAGCACCCTGACCCCGCCGATCAGATTGCCGAGCAGCCCTTCCCAGACCAGCAGGTAGATCAGGCCGACCGCGATCGCCCTGGTGGTCAGGACCGAGAGCATCACGAACAGGGCGTTGTAGGCGACCGCCGCGACCAGCGCGCCGGCCAGCAGACCGACGCTCAGCTTGTCGCCGAATCCCTTGGCGATGCCGGCCGCCAGGTACTCGGGTATCGCGCCGAACACGATGGTCAGTGCCGCCGCGGCGACGAACTTGGAGACCACGACCGACAGCCGGCTGACCGGCGTGGCCAGCAGGTGGATGATGCTGCCGTCGTCGATCTCGGCACCGAGCACGCTGGTGCCGATGATCAGCGCGGTCAGCGGCAGCACGACCGAGAAGCCGAAGACGCCGAGGAACTCGGCGGGCCACACCGGGCTCTTGGCTACGACCTTCAGCGCCACCGTGATCAGCAGCAGCACGAGCGGGATCAGGGTGAAGACAAGCGCGCGCTTGCGGCCCAGCGTCGCGCGCAGCGTGATCCGCAGCACCACCGGGTTCAGCAGGCTGGTCATGGGGCTCACCGGTCTCCTCTCTCGCTCGTGTCGTCTCGTTCCGGCGGCCTGCCGCACGCGCGTCGTCATGACGTCACCAGGTAGGCGAACACGCTCTCCAGCGACTCGTCTGACGGCAGCACCTCGCGCAGCCTGATGTCGCCGTCCCGGCACAGGCCGGCCACCTCCCTGGAGAAGGCGCCGAAGTCCGACGTCCTGACCTGCAGCCCGCGCGGGGTCAGCTCGACACCGGTCACCGCCGGGCGGCCGATCAGCGCCGCGCCAAGCGCACGGTCCGCCGACGTCCTGACCAGGAACACATGCGGCCTGCTCGTCATCAGCCGCCGGATGGCGCGGAAGTCGCCGGAGGCCGCGAGCCGGCCCCCGACGATCACCTGGATGGTGCCGGACATCCGCTCGACCTCCTCGAGGATGTGCGAGCTGAACAGGATCGTCCGGCCCTGGTCCGCCATTGCCTCGAGCAGATCCATCATCTGCAGTCGCTGCCGGGGGTCCATTCCGTTGAACGGCTCGTCGAGCAGGAGCACCTGCGGATCGTGGACGAGCGCCGCCGCGACCTTGATCCGCTGCCGCATGCCCTTGGAGTACGTGGCGATCCGCCGGTCCTGCGCGTCGGCCATGTCCATGATCCCGATGGCCCGCCGCGCGGCGGCGTCCGGATCGGGCAGCCGGTGCAGCTTCGCGCTGGAGCGCACGAAGTCGTAGCCGGTCAGGAACGCGTACACCGAATCGCGCTCGGGCACCAGGCCGAGCACGGTGAACACCTCGGGATTGCGCCAGCTCGGCCGGCCGCCGACCGTCAGCTCACCGCGCGACGGGGCGAGGAAGCCGGCCATAAGGTTCAGCAGCGTGGTCTTCCCCGCCCCGTTGGGTCCGAGCAGTCCCGTGATGCCGGGGCCGATGGTCATCGAGATGTCGTTCACCGCGACGACGTTGCCGTACCAGCGGGAGACATTGGCCAGCTCGATGGCGCTCATGCGACGCTCACGCTGTTGTACCTGGCGACCAGCGCGGCCAGGCTGACTCCGAGGAACACCAGCAGCATCACGCCGTACGCGACACCGTAGCTGCCCGGGTTGGCGATGATTCCCGGGTTGGTTCCGCCCAGCCACTGCCGGACCCCGTCCACCACCGTGAACGGGCTGATCAGCCCGAACAGGTGGGTGGCGCCGGTCACCTGCGGTGCGCCGCCCAGCGGCCCGCCATGCCCGTGCGAGCCAGACGTCTCCGCGATGTGATTCAGCACGGTCGTCAGCGTCCAAGTCATGAACAGGAAGATCGCGACCGAGCCGGCCGAGAACGCCCGCCGCCCGCTCACGCAGGCCAGCGCGAGCCCGACGGCGGCCAGGACGACCGCCCACATCAGCCCGACCAGGAGACCGGGAATCACGGCCCTGGTCTGCGCCCAGATCGCCGCGCCGCCGTGCACCTGGAAGATGGTCCCGACATAGAGCAGCAGCACGGGAATGTCGATCATGGCCAGGCAGGCGAGCACGAATGCGCCGTACTTGGCGGCCGGGTAGTCGTAGCGCCGGATCGGCCGGGCGAAGTAGAGCGGCAGCACCCGGCTGCGCAGGTCGCGGGCGACCAGCTCGGGCGCCTGCGCCGCCATGAACAGCAGCAGGACCAGGACCCGGAGCGTGCCCACGTAGGTGTCGTAGTTGATGACCCGCGTGTGCGATCGGCCGAGCGCCATGATCACGGCGTTGATCACCGCCGGCGAGCACATGATCGCGAAGGTGAGGACGGGCACGATCTTGGCCTTCGCCCCGCGGCCGATCCCGAACGCGGACCGCAGGCTGTGCCAGCACAGCGCAAGGGCGATCTGGCCGCGGCCGA
>JADGPC010000087.1 GCA_017882645.1 Streptosporangiales bacterium
ACCTGATTGGCGCTCCACACCGCGATCACCGAGATCGGGGCGAGCACGCAGCCCAGGACGATCAGCACCGTCGCCACCGGCCCGCGCCACCCGATCCGCCGCCTGGCCGGCAGCGCCGCGGGCGCCGCGGGCGCCTTGGCGGCCCGGGCCTCGCGCGCTGCCTGCGCCTGAGTCTCAGCGTTAGCCTCCGCGTCAGCGAGCCTGGTCCTGAGCTCGCTGACCTCGTTGCGCAGTTGCTCGATCTCGTGCTCGCTGTCGCTGGTCGTCAGGACGCTCTCCCCTCGCGGTGCGGCTAGCTGCGGCAAGGGCACGGTTGCGCCCCTGGCAAGAGTGATCTTCGCCCCGGCGAGCAGGGCTTACGTCACCCGGCGAGGGTGAGCGAAGACGAGTCAGGGCGGGAATCCAGCGGAGCGGTCAGCGGAATCGCCCGTGTCGGGTGACGCGTCACGCCTGATCAAGAGAAAGCCTGTCAGGGCACCAGGAACCGCAGCGGGCCAGATCTGCCACCTGAACCGAAGGAGTACGACATGGAGCGCTACCCGAACATCAGCGACCACGGGCTCATCGGTGACCTGCAGACCGCCGCGCTGGTGACTACCGACGGGACGGTCGACTGGTTCTGCACGCCGCGGTTCGACTCCCCGAGCATCTTCGCGTCGCTGCTGGATGCCGATAAGGGCGGCTACTGCCGGATCGCGCCCGAGGCTAGCGGTTACACGACCAAGCAGCTGTACTTCCCGGACACCGCGATGCTGATCACCCGCTTCCTGACCGAGGACGGCGTCGGCGAGATCACCGACTTCATGCCCATCGCCCCCCGTCAGCCCACCGACCGCCACCGGCTCGTCCGGCGGATCAAGACCGTCCGCGGCACCATGAAGTTCGTGATGGACATCAAGCCCCGGTTCGACTACGGCCGGGTGCCGCACAAGCTGGACATCACCGAGAACGGCTTCGTGTTCCACACCGATAGCGGCATGGAACTCACGGTGAACCCGGTCGGCAATCCGGAGAAGGCGCTCCGCGAGCAGGAACTCACCGTGGACCGGCTCGATGACGACATCCGGATCACCCGCATCCTGCGGGAGGGCGAGATGGCCGGGGTGATGCTGGAGTCCATGGGCGGCCGGCCGCACCTGGTGTCGCCGGCCGAGCTGCACAAGCTCACCGAGGACACCAGCCAGTTCTGGCGGAACTGGGTGCACCAGTCGACTTACCGCGGCCGGTGGCGGGAGATCGTCGCCCGGTCGGCGATGACGCTGAAGCTGATGACCTACGCCCCCACCGGGGCGCTGGTGGCCGCGCCGACAGCCGGACTGCCCGAGCAGGCCGGCGGGGAGCGGAACTGGGATTATCGCTACACGTGGATCCGCGACGCGTCGTTCTCTGTCTACGCACTGCTCGGGCTCGGTTACGTCGGCGAGGCCGCGGCCTTCGGCCAGTGGGTTCGCGACCGGGTCGTCGAGCAGGGCGGCAAGGCCAACGGCGCCAGTCCGATGAAGATCATGTACCGGGTCGACGGCACCTCGGACCTGACCGAGGAGATCCTCGACCATTTCGAGGGCTGGCGCGGATCGCGCCCGGTGCGGATCGGCAACGGGGCCGCCGACCAGCTGCAGCTCGACATCTACGGCGAGGCCCTCGATGCGGTCGCCAAGATCGACGCGCGCGGCCTGCAGCCCGCCTATCAGGGCTGGACTGCCGTCGCGGACATGATGAACTGGCTCTGCGACCACTGGGACCAGCCCGACGAGGGGGTCTGGGAAACCCGAGGCGGCCGCCAGAATTTCACCTACGGCAGGGTCCAGTGCTGGGTCGCCCTCGACCGCGCGATCCGCATCGCCGAGGGCCGCGGCCGGCCAGCCGACATCACCAGGTGGCGCACCGAGCGCGACAACATCTACTCCCAGGTCATGACCCGCGGCTGGAACCCGAAGCGGCGCGCCTTCACCCAGCACTACGACACCGACGTCCTCGACTCCTCCCTGCTCGTCATGCCGCTGATGGGATTCGTCTCCCCGTACGACCCGATGTGGCTGCAGACCCTGCAGGCCATGGACTCCGAACTCGTCTCCGACAGCCTGGTCTACCGCTACAACCCCAGCGCCTCGCCCGACGGCCTGGCCGGAAACGAGGGCACCTTCTCGCTGTGCACCTTCTGGTACGTCGACGCCCTGGCCCGCTCCGGCCGGCTCGCCGACGCCGAGCTGGTCTTCCAGAAGATGAACACCTACGCCAACCACCTCGGCCTGTACTCCGAGGAAATCAGCGCCACCGGCGAGCAGCTCGGCAACTTCCCGCAGGCGTTCAGCCACCTGGCCCTCATCAACGCCGCCATTAACCTGGACTACCAGCTCGACCACGGCGCGGGCGATGTCGAGCCCGTGCTGGCCAGGGCCGGCGGCGCCATCCCGGTACCCGGCTGACCAAAGACCTGGTGGATGAAGCTCAGGGCACTCTTCGCGCCGCTCGTGCTGACCGCGACCGCGGCTGGCCTGACCGGCTGCGCGTCAGCCAAGACGACGTGCACCGTCCGGCATCACTACGCCATCGTGATCTTCCAGAATGGCATCGGCAGCAACAGAGAGAAGCACATAATCAGCTTCGAGCTCAACCTCCAGTACCAGGGCAATCGGGCGCAACACTGGCAGATGCGGACGCAGATTACGCTCCGGCCGGCCAACGGCGGTAATCCGCCGATTATCGTTAAGACTTATCGGGTCGGTAACGCCAGCAGCTGCAGCGTCGACCACGTAAAGGCACGCAAGTAGGACACAGGGGTGCTTCCTACTTGCGTGCGCGGCGCCGGATTTACCGTCACGCAGGTCGAGCACGCGATGCTGCCGAAGACGCCGAAGTTCGTCAGCCCGGCCATCATCGGCAGTGCCAGGACTCCGGCCCACTTGCCCAGCAGCCCGGTGCCGCTCGCGACGTTTGACCGGGGCTGAGACGTCAGGGTGGAGCCGAGCGACGTTGCCGCATCGATGCCAGCCCGGTCCCGACGATGACGATCAGAGCCGCGGCGGCGGCGATCATCGCCGGGCTGACCGGCACGCCGTACCCGCTGACCAGCACCGAGCCAATGCACACGACGTAAGCGGCGATCACCAGGCAGCCGACGCTCCGCCGGAGTCCGTGGTCACGGTACGCGAAGGCCAGGACGACCGCAGTGAGACCGACGTACCACGCCGTCATGAGCAATGCCTGGCCCGACGGCCGGCCGAGGCCGATCATGACCCCGGGCAGCAGCAGGCCGCCGACGACGTTCAGGGTGTTGCTGTTCAACGCGGTGCTCAGGGTCGCCGCGCCGCGGCCGCGGGACGCCAGGTACACGGCGGCGACCGCATTCGGCAGGCTGGTGACGGCGGCCAGCACGAGGCCGCCGATCACGATCTCGGGAACCGCGTAACGCCCGCCTAGTACGGACGCGGACCGCTCCATGGCGGCGCTCGCCACGACCACCACTACCAGGGAGGCCGCAGCGATCATGGCGTCCTTCCAGGTGCCCCTGGCAGGCCTGATCGCCGCCTCCAGTTCGGCCTCCTCCTCGGAGACAGCGGACTGAAGCCAGCGCACCAGGCCCGGCGGCAACAGGCCAGAGAGCCATTCGTGGCTCAGGACCACCAGGTACAGAGCCAGGACGGCGACGGCGAGGGCGAGGCCAGTGAGCGCCGACAGGACGCCGAGCACCACCACGATGCACACGGCGGCGATGGCCATGGCTACGGCACCGCCGAGTACTACCACCTTCCGGTGCAGTCCGATCCGCCCGGCCACGATGGCGCCGAGGCCCAGCAGCGCCGCGAGGTTGAACACATTCGAGCCGATGACGACGCCCGCGCCGATGCGCTGCTGATGGTGAGCGATAGCGGTGAAGGCCGAGGTGATCTCCGGGGCGTCGGCGGCCAGGGCCGCGACCATGCCCAGCAAGGCCTCCGACAAGCCCAGGCGCTCACCAACCCGCTCCAGCCGGGCGACAAGCACGAAGCTCGTAACGAGGCTGACCGCCGCCCCGATCAGGAAGCCGGCCAGCGCGAGGCCTACGGACATCCCTCTTATTTCCTCACATACGGCGCGCAGGCAAAGGAACATACGGGGGCGTCCCCTGCCGCGCCCTGGGGCAAAACTATTCGACCGGGCGGCGCGGGCCGAGCAGAGGCATCGCGGCCGGCCGACGACCCGGCTACTTACTGTGCCGCCTCCACGCCCCGCTCAGCCGCAGCGGATAAGTATGTCGGCGATGTCTATCAGTCCGGACCATCGGAGTGGAACTATAGGCATAGCAGTAGCAGCGACTGCGTAATCCGAGCTTTGTGAGACGCATGATGCCAGCACCGGCTGCAGGTCCCGATGTCGCCGCGGCGTTCGCCGAACTCGCGGAGACCTTGGCCAGCGACCTTGACATCGATACCTACCTCATCGCTGTGTGCCGTCACTGCGTCCGCCTCGTCGGCTCGGAGAGCGCGGCGATCCTCTATGCCGCGGGAGACGACGGCTCGGTCAGCGCAGCGGCCTCCGACGAACGGGGCCTCATGCTGGCGCTTGGCGCGCCGGGAACGCGCGACGGCGCCCGTCCGCCGGATGGCCCGTGGATCGACTGCAAGGAGACCGGCCAGCTGATCACCATCGCGGACCTCGCAGCCAAGTACGACCGGTGGCCGTGGTTCGCGAAGTCGGCGGTTCAGGCTGGTTTCACGACCATCACGCTGGTTCCGGTCAGCTCACCAGACGGCATCGTCGGCGCACTGGCGCTGCTCGGCGGCCGGCCACCAGATGTGGCGGGCATCCTGCTGGCGCTCTCCCTGGCCGATGCCGCCGGAGCGGGCCTGGCCGTCAGCCGGGAGCACCGCCGCCAGGAGGTCGCGATCACCCAGCTGCAGTCCGCCCTCACCAGCCGGATCGTCATCGAGCAGGCTAAGGGGATCCTCGCGGAGCGATGGAAGATAGCGCCGGATGAGACATTCTGCCACCTGCGCCGGCACGCGCGCTCGACCCAGCGGGGGCTGCCGGACGTCGCCCGCGCCGTCATCGCCGGGACCTGCGACCTGACCCGCCCGGATCCGGTGGCGCCAGCGTGACTACCGGGCCAGACAGTAACAGTCAGGACCCGTCTGACGAGCAGTTCGGCGTCGTCGCCATCGCTGCGTCAGCGGGCGGCCTGCAAGCGCTCAGCGCGGTGATCGGAAGTCTTCCGGCCGAGCTGCCGGTCCCGGTTCTCGTCGTACAGCACCTCGATCCGCGGCACGAGACGGTCATCGCGGACATACTCGCCCGTCGATCCAAGCTCAAGGTCAAGCTCGCCGAGCACGGGGAGGCGGCGATGCCAGGGGTCGTCTACTTCGCGCCGCCCGATCGCCACCTGCTGGTTGAGCAGGACGGGCGCCTGGCGCTCACCCTGACCGAGCTTGTCCACTTCGTGCGCCCGTCAGCTGACCTGCTTTTCGAGTCTGTCGCCGGGTCCTACGGAGCACGGGCCATCGCGTGCGTCCTGAGCGGATCGGGATCCGATGGCGGCATGGGCGTGCGGGCCGTGAAGTCCCGCGGCGGTACCGTGATCGCCCAGGATCCCGCCGAAGCGGATTTCAGCGGCATGCCAGAGACGGCTGTCGCGACCGGGGCGGTAGATTTCATTCTGGGGCTAGCCGAAATCGCGCCGGTAATTACTGGCCTGGTCAGCGCGGGCAGGCAGGAATGAGCGAGCATTCCGACCGCGAGACCACGCAGACCAGGGACGATCCTGCGTCCGAGCTAGCGCAGCTGAACGGAGAAGCAAGCCCGGAGCCGGAATCAACCCGGGACGACCGGGATTTCGACGAGCTGCTGGCCTTTATCAGGGAGTCCCGAGGTTTCGACTTCACGAACTACAAACGGTCGACGCTGACCCGGCGGATCCGCAAGCGCATGATGGATGCGCGCGCAGCCAGCTATGTCGACTACCGGGACCTGCTCGAGACCAATGCCGACGAGTACAACCTTCTCTTTAATACCATACTGATAAATGTCACAGGATTTTTCCGTGATGCCGAGGTATGGACGTTCCTGCAGCGGGAGGTCATGCCCGAGCTTGTCGCCTCGCTGGATCCGGCCGAGGAGATCAGGATCTGGAGCGCCGGCTGCTCGACCGGCGAGGAGGTATATTCGCTGGCCATGGTCCTCGCCGAGACCCTCGGCCTGGACGAGTGCGTCGAGCGAGTCAAGATCTACGGCACCGATATCGACGAGGAAGCGTGCGGGACGCGCGCGCGGGGCTCTACCCGGCCAAGGCGATCGAGCCGGTTCCCGAGATCCTGCGCGAGAAATACTTCGAGCCGAACGGAAGCCAGTTCGCGGTGCGGCCGGACCTGCGCAAGCGCATGATCTTCGGGCGGCATGACATTACTCGCGATGCGCCGATCTCGCGCTTGCACCTGCTTGTCTGCCGCAACACGCTGATGTACTTCAACGTCGAGGCGCAGTCCCAGATCATCGACCGGTTTCATTTCGCGCTGCGGGATGACGGCTTCCTCTTCCTCGGCAAGGCCGAGATGCTGCTCACGGCGGGGGACAGGTTCGACACCTACTCGATCCGCCAGCGCGTCTTCCGGCGGCGGCACGCCGACGTCGCCTCGCCGCGGTCGATCACGCCGGCCAGGCTCGACGTGTACCGCAGCCCGGAGCCGCGCGAGATGTCCCGCCGCCGGCACCTGCGCGACCTGGTGCTGGACACCGCGCCGAACGCGACGATCGTGCTGGGATCCGACGGGACCGTGGCCCTGATCAACGGCCAGGCCAGGACTCAGTTCGGGCTGACATCGCATGATCTTGGCCGGCCGTTCAGCGACCTCGAGGTCTCCTACCGCCCGGTCGAGCTGCGGTCGCTGATCGACCAGGCTCAGGCCGAGCGGCGGGTGCTCCGGGCGACCACCGTCGAGCGGCGCATCGCCGGCGACGAGGCCCAGTATTTCGACGTCGTCATCCAGCCGCTGGCCGGCCAGGACGGCTCCGTCGACGGCGTCGCGGTGAACTTCACCGACACCACGATGGCGACGCGCCTGCAGCAGGAGGTGAAGCAGGTCAGGGTCGACCTGGAGACGGCGTATGAAGAACTCCAGTCCACCAACGAGGAACTCGAGACCACCAACGAGGAACTCCAGTCCACCAACGAGGAACTCGAGACCACCAACGAGGAACTCCAGTCGGGCAACGAGGAACTCGAGACGATCAACGAGGAATTGCGGATGCGGACCGGCGAGCTCAACGAGGCGCGGACCTTCCTCGAAGGCGTGATGTCCTCAGTTGCCGCCGCGGTCGTGGTCCTCGACACCGGCCTCAAGGTGCGGACCTGGAACAGCGGCGCTGAGGACATCTGGGGTCTGCGGGCCAGCGAGGTCATCGGCCAGCCCTTCTTCAGCCTCGATTTCGGACTGCCGACCCACCTGATCCGCGACGCCGTCACGAAGTGCATGAGCTCTGCCGGTCAGCTTCAGGATGCGCAGGTCAACGCCCTGAACCGGCGCGGCCGCGCGATCACCTGCACGATCTCCTGCTCGCCGCTGAACGAGGCCCGCAACGGCGTCGTCCTGCTGATGGAGGAGCAGCCGGCGGCCGCTGGCGAGCAGCCAGCAACCAGGGAGCCGGCATGACGAGGCGGGCAGCGAGGCACTGACGCTATGTCCGATACTCCGAACAAGACCGGCAGTCAGCCGCGCAGCCAGGACGTCAGGCTGCGGAGCCGCATTGAGCTGGCGGCCGAGCGCTCGAGCCGGGCACGCGAGATCGCGGCGCAGCACGAGGCGCTGGCGCTGACCGACTCCGTGCCGCTGCGCGACCTGCATCACCGGATGGCGGCCGTTCACCGGCGGATGGAGCAGCGGCACCTCGTGACCGTGGACCTGTATGGCTCCGTCCTGGCGAGCCTGCAGCGGCCGAAGGCGCAGGACGCCGGCCGCCAGCCGGGCATACCGTCCTTGCTCTCGGCGACCGCGGAACTCGCCGGGTCGGCCGGAGCGGTGCTGGCGCTGTTCGACTCCTCGCAGGCCGAGGCACTCTTCCTGGCATCGGATGCCACCGCGCGACGTGCCCATGACCTGGAGTTCAAGCTCGGGGAGGGTCCGTCCATCGACGCGACCAGGGCTCGCGGCGCGGTGTCAGCGTCTGGCCGCCAGATGTGCGAGCGATGGCAGCTTTTCGGGCCGGAGGTCGCCGCGCTTGACGTCCATGCCGTCGCCGCGGCACCGCTCCAGGCTGGCCCGGCCTGCCTCGGCACCCTGACCGTGCTAAATCCGGTCAGGGAGGTAACCGATCCCGCGATCGACCTGCTCGGCGAGGCACTCGCGTACTCGCTGATCGACGCGTTTCAGGCGGGCGCCGAGGGACTGATCCCGGTCGACGGAGATCAATGGACCGCTATCTACAAGGCGGTCGGGATGATCTCCGCTCGGCATGGCTGCGCGCCGGCCGACGCGCTGGCACTGATCCGGGCGCGAGCCTTCACAATGGGCAGTGACGTCCACCTGGTAGCGGGAAGCATCATCCGCGGCGAGGACAACCAGGTCTGATGCCGCCCGAGCCGCGCGTCATCCGCCCGACCCTGGCTTGACCACGTCGACGGTCAGCAGGTGGAGCGGGTTCGAGCAGGCGGACGACGAGTACGAGATGTAGATCGGCGTCGTCTGGTTCGGCGGGTAGACCTGGAGATAGCTAGCCGTGGCCCGATGGCATCGCGACCCGAAGTTCTGCGCGGTGACGATCCGCAGCAGGGCGCTCGCGACCGCGCCCGGGGCCAGGGTGACCAGCTGCCGAGGCGTCGTCGGGTCCTCGGTCGCGGCCAGGCCGATCTGGCTGACCGGGCTGCCGCCGGCGAACGACACGCCTGGGTAGCCGTACAGCGTGCAGGCGGCGCCGGAGATGTTGGTGAAGACGATCTGGACATAGGTGCTCCCGGCCGCCCCCTGGCTGATCCCGGTCTTCGCCCCGAGCGAGCGGGTCGCGCACGGCTGAGGGCCGGCCGCGGCCGGATGCGAACTGGCCGGGGCCGGGCTGCTCGGCGCGGGGCCGCTCGCGGGCGCGCTGCTCGGCGCCTGGGTCGGCGAGATGCTGGGCGATATCAGGCTGGGACTTGGCTTGGGTGCGGGCGGGGTCGATGAGCAGGCGGTCACCAGCGCCAGGAGAGACACGAGCGCGGCCGCGCTCGCGCGGCCTGCTGTCAGGAGCGATGAGGTCATCTGGGGTGGTCCTTACCTATGCCGCTGGGAGCTTGCCTGCAAGCTACGACGCTGTCAGGGTCGCCGAGGTTGTGCCCGGTTGGCCGACAATGGCGCACCAGCGCTCACCGCGCCCAACCGCACCATTATCCGCACTGCAGGCTTATCCGGGCACGGCATAGCCAGGAACGGACGGCCATCTGATCCCCACGATCACCGACTCCTCCTCCGCGAACCAGGAGTGGTCGACGCCGTGGAACACGACGTAGTCCCCGCGCTCGGCAAGCAGCACGCGGCGCCCCGGGAACTCCAGCCGGAACCGGCCGCTGACCAGGATGATCAGCGCGGTCCTGGTTTCGCCGGTGACCCACTCGGCGCGCTGGTCGCCGCGGGGGTGGACACCCCACTTAATCTCGACGTCGTCGCTGCGCCTGATGTCTCCTGGCGGCATGAAATGGCCGAGCAGCCAGCCGCGATTGGCGGGAGCGTCATCCGGTGCCGACCCGACGTAGAACTTGCCAGCCATAGCCATGGACGCTAGCAAGCTGCGGCCGGGCCGGCGCGGCCGGCGGCAGCCGGCGAGTGCCAGCGCGCTGACGACGGGACGGAAGGCGGCGAGCGCTCAGCTGCCCGCGACGGGCCGGCCAGCCGGCGACGCGAGATCGGCCAGCCTGGCGCCCCACGTCCTGGCCCGGTCTCCTTCCTCGGCCACGAGGTGGTTCTCCTTCGTCACGATGAAGCTCTCCGGCTCGGTGACCAGATCGAAGCCGTGGTGGCGCAGCTCCCGGCCGACCCCCTTGGATGCGCGCCCGGTGAAGGCGGCCGGCATCACCGTCCGGGTATCGAACGCGGCGGCCATCGCATGCGGCCGGCTCTTGCCCAGCGCGTCCAGCCATTCACGCAGCCCGGGTCCGTCGGCGCCCGGCTCGAGGGTGAGCTCGCCCCCGCCGCTGGCGGCCGCGTCCGCGGCACTCTTGCGGGTCGAGGACCTGCTCATGCCGTGCACGTGCGTCGGGCCGCCCACGACAACCAGGTCGGCCTCGGTCACGACCGCCTGGTCAGCCTCGGCGACCGGGATGACCGTGACGTCGAAGCCCTGCTCAAGGCCGGTCCCGATCGCATCGGCAATCAGGTGAGTGTTGCCGTACATCGACTCGTAGACGACTACCGCCCGCATGGCAGCGCTCCTCTCAGGTTGATCTTCTTCTCTCTTTAACGGTCCGCCGCCCGCCAGCGCCGCGGGTAGGGGCCTAGGTCACGCGCCAGTGCGCCATCAGGCACCAGTAGTCCATATCGGGCATCGGCCGGTCGACCCGGGCGCCAGCAGACGCGCGCTTAGCAACAGCGGTGGGCCACCGCCGTTGATGCGGCCTGGCGGTCACCCCGGCGGCGGGCCAGGATAGGTTGGCCGACTGTGGCGGCCATCGCATCGGTGTGCGTGTTCTGCGGCTCGTCCACGCCACCCGACCGCCGTTTCGCTGATCTGGCCAGGCAGCTCGGCTCGCTGCTCGCGCGGCGAGGCATTGACCTGATCTACGGAGGCGGCAGCGTCGGACTCATGGGGGAGATCGCCGACGCCGCGCTGGCCGCCGGAGGCCGGGTGATCGGAGTCATCCCGGCCGGGCTGTTCAGCCGGGAGGTCGGCCACACCTCCCTGACCGAACTGCACGAGGTGGGCTCGATGCACGAGCGCAAGCAGCTGATGTACGACCTGTCCGACGGCTTCGTCGCGCTGCCCGGAGGCCTCGGGACGCTGGAAGAGCTGGCCGAGGTCACCACCTGGTCGCAGCTGGGCCTGCACGCCAAGCCGGTCGTCCTGCTCGATGTCGACGGCTTCTGGGACCCGCTCGCCGCGCAGCTTGACCGGATGGTCGCGGTCGGCCTGCTCAGGCCATCCAACCGCGAGCTGATCCAGCGCGCGGCTACTCCCGGCGACGCCCTGGCCGCGCTGGCCGCGGCCCGGCCGCCGCGGGAGGAGAAGTGGATAACTCCCCGCGAGCGGTGACGACAAGGCGATAAGGGAACCCTTAATCCGAAGTCGCGCGTGCGCCGCCTGGCAACTACTCTCGGGATGGGGCAGGGCGCCGCGACGAAGTGCGAGGCCGGATAAGCCGGGAGGTGAGCCGGGAGATGGGCAGCGATACGGGCCGGGAAACACCGGCCAGCAGCCGCGACGAGCCCGACGAGGCCGTCGAAGTGCTCCGCGGTCTGTGGACCGCGACCGGGCAGACCAGCGACGATCTGGACGAGCTGTTCGGGCCGGCTAAATCCTGCAAGAACATGCAGAATGTGGGCTTCGACGCGCTGGCAGGCGACAGCGGTGACCTGCGCTCGGCGTGGCGGGAAACTCTCGAGCGCGAGGGGAAGCTCAGCCACAGCGCGGGCAGCGTCAAGGACCTGGTGCTCGGCTCGGCTGAGCCGGGCGACCGGTAGCCGGCCCGAGTTACTGAATGGACCGCCCGGAGAACGTCAGCGAGCTGACCGGCGCCCTGCGCCAGGGCGGTTACCTTGCCGACCGGGGCCTGGCTACCGCGCTGTTCGTAGCCATCCGGCTGCATCGTCCCGTGCTGCTCGAGGGCGAGGTGGGCGTCGGCAAGACCGAGGTGGCGAAAGTGCTCGCGTCGGTATTCGGGCGACGGCTGATCAGGCTTCAGTGCTACGAGGGCATCGATACCAGCCAGGCACTCTATGAGTGGGACTACGCCAGGCAGATGCTGCACATCAGGGCACTGTCGGAACACCAGGTCGCGGACTCCGATGCGGTCGACAAGCTGTTCGGACCGAAGTTCCTGCTCGAGCGGCCGCTGCTCGAGGCGGTCAGGGCTGGCGACCAGGCGGTCCTGCTCATCGACGAGATCGACCGCGCGGACGACGAGTTCGAGGCGTTCCTGCTCGAGGTGCTGTCCGACTTCCAGATCAGCATCCCCGAGATCGGCACGATCAAGGCGGCCAGCCCTCCGCTGGTGATCCTCACCTCGAACCGGACCAGGGAACTGCACGACGCGCTGAAGCGGCGCTGCCTGTATCACTGGATCGGCTACCCGACCGCCGAGCGCGAGGTAGAGATCGTGCTGCTGCGGGAGCCGGCGGTCGGAGAGGCGCTCACCCGCAAGGTGGTGGCGGCGGTGCACCGACTGCGCGAGCTCGACCTCGCTAAGCCGCCGGGAGTCGCGGAGACGATCGACTGGGCCAGGACCCTGAGCTTTCTCGGCGAGGAGGACCTCAGTGCCTCGGTCGCCTCGGACACGCTCGGCTCGGTGGTCAAGGAACGCGACGACCTCGAGCTGGTGCGGGACAACCTAGCGGACATCACGTCCGGTGCCTGAGGACGCCCCGCTCGTCGGCATGCTCGTGCGGTTCGGGCGCGAGCTCCGCTCGGAGGGGCTGGCCGTCGGCTCCGGCGACATCATGACCTATGCCACCGCGATGGCCGAGCTGGATCCTGCTGACCTGGCCGACTTGTACTGGGCGGGCCGCTCGGTGCTGGTCAGCAAGCGGGACGACATCACGGGATACGACCGGGTTTTCCGGCGGTTCTTTCTCGGCTCGGACGACCCGCTCGCCGGGGTGCTGCGGCTGAATGCGGAGGCCAGAGCCCAGACGTCGCAGGCCGCGCTCGTCATTCCCGCCACCGAGCAGACCGCAGACGACCAGCAAGGCGAGGAAGCCATGCTGGGGCTGATGGCATCGGACGCCGAGGCGCTCAGGCACAAGTCGTTCACGGCCTGCACGCCGGCGGAACTCGCGGCCGTCCGGCGGATCATGACCAGGATCCGGCTGACCCCGCCCCGCCGGCGCACCAGGCGGACCGCGCCGGCTCGCGGCGGGACCGCTCTCGACCTGCGGCGGATGGTCAGGGAGTCGATGCGCATGCATGGCGAGCCGGCCGAGCTGTACTGGCGGGCCAGGAAGGCCAGGCTGCGGCCGCTGATCCTGATCCTCGACGTGTCGGGCTCGATGGCCGACTACTCGCGCAACCTGCTCCAGTTCGCCTACTCGGCCACCCGCGCGGCGGCCAGGGTGGAGGTGTTCTGCTTCGGCACCCGGCTGACCAGGGTCACCAGGGAACTCGATCACCGCAGGCCCGATGACGCGCTCGCGCTGGCCGCGCAGACGGTGTTCGACTGGGAGGGCGGCACCAGGATCGGCGCGTCACTCGACTCGTTCGTCAGGCAGTGGGGCCGTCGCGGGCTCTGCCGCGGCGGCATCGTGGTGATCTGCTCCGACGGCCTGGACCGCGGCGATCCGGCCGTGCTGGACGCCGCGATGGAGCGGCTCGCCAGGCTCAGCTACCGGATTGTCTGGATGAACCCGCACAAGGGCAGCGACCCGGCCTTCCGGCCGAGCACGCTCGGGATGATGGTCGCCGCGCCGCATATCGACCTGCTGCTGTCCGGCCACGACCTGAGCAGCCTGGAAGAACTGGCCGCGCTGCTTCCTACACTGAACTAGGCAGCTGGACCGGCTAACCGAGGAGCGTCGCGGTGAGATGGAGCGTGGGCATCCAGGCTGAGGGCGACCGGGTCATGACCCGCGAGGACGTCGTCGAGCTTGCTGACGCCGTCGCGGTCTACAACGGGATCGCCACCGGGATCGGGACCAGCCGCTACGGCGCCCAGCTCGTGGTCGAAGCCGACCGCCGCGAGGAGGCGATCGAGAAGGGAACGCAGCAGTTCAGCGAGGCTGCCGCCCGGGCCGGACTGCCGCCGGGCCCGATCGTGCGGGCCGAGGCGATCAGCGAGGCCGAAGACCAGGAGCCGGACGCGTGATCAGGCTCGGCTCGGCGGCCGGCTACCCGTTCGAGGGCCCGAGAGTACTCGCGGGCTGGACGCCACCAGCCCGCCCGGCCGTCTTCGCGATCTTGTACAAACCCGATCCTGACACCAAGCCGGACCGGTACGCGGTCAGCTATGTCGGCCACAGCGATGACCTGTCCGCGGAGCGGTTTCCGTTCCGGCATCCGGGCGCGGCCTGCTGGGTGCGCCGGGCCGGCGACCGGTGGAAGGTCTACATCGCGA
>JADGPC010000505.1 GCA_017882645.1 Streptosporangiales bacterium
AACGCGCCCGCCCCGGCCCCGCCCCCGGAAGACCCGCTCCGCCGCCCGCCCGCCCGCGCCGCCGACGGTTACAACAGCAGTGGGCCACCGCTGGTGCAACAGCAACAGCAACAGCAACAGCAACAGCGGCGGCCCCTCGCTGTTGCTGCGCCAGCTAGGCCGCGGGCTCGATCTCGGCATCGGCGTCTCCCGGCCGGAAGTCCGCCGCGACCAGTTCAGCCGTGTGCCTGGCCCAGGCGCCGCTGGTGATCACGCCGATCGCCAGGACCGCCAGGCCGCAGCCGGCGATCAGCCACCAGCCGACGTGGCTGGCCGGCCCGAAGCTCGTCCTGATCGGGCCGGCCAGGGCGGAAACGACGGCCGACCCGATGACCGCCACGCCGAGCGCTGACCCGACCTGCCTGCTGGTGGAGGCCACCGCCGCCGCTACGCCGGCCTGCGTCCTAGGCATCCCGGCCATCGCCGTGTTGGTGATCGGCGCGTTGACCAGCCCGAAGCCCAGGCCGAAGATGAGGTAGCTGATCACGAGGCTGCCCGAGGAGGTACCGGCCGACAGCCGGGTCAGCGTGATGGCGCTGACCGTGATCGCGATTCCGGCACCGATCAGCGGCAGCCGCGGCCCGCGCGCCCCGACGATCCGGCCGGACAGCGGGCTGCAGATGGCCGTCATCGCCGCCATCGGCAGCATGTACAAGCCGGCGTGCAGGGCCGACAGGCCGCGGACGTCCTGCAGGTAGATCGTGCTCAGCAGCAGGAACCCGCCGAGGCCGGCGAACGCGGACACCGCGATCAGGGTCGCGCCGGCGAACGGCGCGCTGCGGAAGAACCGGATGTCGAGCAGCGGCTCGTCGCGGCGGGTCTCGTACCAGGCGAACCCGGTCCCCGCGGCCGCCGCCGTGGCGAAGCAGCCGATGATGAGCGGCGATGTCCAGCTGCGGCCGGGACCCTCGATGATCGCGTAGACCAGCGTGGCCAGCGTGATCATCACCAGCAGCTGGCCGACGGGATCGAACCGGCGCGCCCGCGGCGCCTTCGACTCGGGCACGAAGAGCGCGGTCAGGATGATCGCGGCGATGCCCACCGGGATGTTAACCCAGAAGATGCTGCGCCATCCGATGGTGGTCACCAGCAGGCCGCCGACGACCGGGCCGAGCGCCATGCTGAGGCCGATGACTCCGCCCCAGATCCCGATGGCCCTGGCGCGCTCGGTCCGCTCGGTGAAGGTGTTGGTGATGATCGACATCGCGACGGGGTTCAGCATCGACCCGCCGACGGCCTGCACCATCCGGAACGCGACCAGTGTCGCCAGGCTGGGCGCCACGCTGCACAGCAGCGACCCGAGCGTGAACAGGGCCAGTCCGACCTGGAAGGTACGGCGGCGGCCGACGCGATCGGCGGTCGAGCCGGCCAGCATGAGCAGGCTCGCGATCACCAGCGCGTACGAGGCGACGACCCACTGCAGGCCCGAGACCGAGGCGTGCAGCTCGTGCTCGATCGAGGGCAGCGCCACGTTGACGACCGTCACGTCGAGCCCGACGATGAACAGGCTCATGCAGCAGATCGCGAGCACGAGCAGCCGCCGGGAGCGGCCTAGCTCGCCAGGACCCATGTGCCGCCTCATGATCGTGGTTGGCTCTACATCCTTAGAAGCGCTAACCAATCACGGCCCGAGATTCATCCGCCCCGGCAGCTAGCCGAGGTCGCGGCGCCGCAGGCCGGCCAGGCCGAGGAGGCCGAGGGCCAGCGAGATCAGGCTCAGCCACACCAGGGGTACCGCGCTGACCGGGCCGCCGGGCAGCTTCGGCAGGTGCTGGAACGGCGATACGTCGAGCACCCAGTGCGATACCGGCAGCATCGAGCCGAGGAAGAGCAGCAGGACCGCGACGCTGAGCACGGACCAGCTGGCCGCCACGCTGGCCTTCGGCGCGAGCCCGAAGAGCGCCACCGCGAGCCCGCCGAGCACGAGCGCAGCGGGCGCCTGGGCCAGCCCGGCACCGACCATCCGGCCGATCTCGGCTCCGCCGCCGCCGCTGCGGTACCCGAAGCCGAGCCCGGCGCCCAGGCCGGTTGCGAGGAGGATCGCGATAGTCCCGGCGGCGGCGACGGCCACGTGACTGATCCCCCACGCGGTGCGGCTCGCCCCGGCCGCCAGCACCGCGTCGGCCCGCCCGTCGGTCTCTTCCGAGCGCAGCCTGAGTACGGCCGAGATCGCATAGCCGGCCACGATCAGGCCGCCGAAACTCAAGATGGCCGCCAGGTAGGCGTCGCTGAGCGTGGCGTGACCGCCGAGCTTGATGACAATCTTCTTGACCTGAGTGCTGCCGAGCAGGCCGCCGATGCCCTTGGCCGATGATCCGACCACGACGCCGTAGATCAGGCCGCCGATGGTCCAGGCGAGCACGGTCGGCCGGTGCATCCGCCAGGCCAGCGCCAGCGGGCTGCGCAGCCAGCCGACCGCGGCAGCGGGGCCAGGCCGCTGCGGCAGGATCCCCGAGTCATAGTCGCGCCGCACCGCGAGCAGCGCACCGGCCGTGGCCAGGACGGCCGCCGTCAGCACCGGCAGCGCCAGCACCCACCAGCGGACCACGCCGAACGCCCGGTCCAGTTCGGCCCAGCCCATCGGGGCGAGCCAGCTCAGCCACCGCGGCCCGGCCGGGCCAGCCGAGTCGCCGACGGCGCGGAGCAGGAAGGTGACGCCGAGCACCCCGATCGCCAGCCCTCTGGCCGAACGTGCGGTCTGGGCCAGCTGCGCGGTGATGGCGGCGACGCCGATGAACGCCAGCCCGCAGCCGGTGAAGCCGGCCACCATCGCGATCGAGCCGACTGCGGGCAGCCCGAGCGCGATCGCCGCAATCGCCATCAGGACGCCGATCGTGATGTTCGCGATCAGCGCGACCAGCATGGCGGTCACCAGCGCGGCGTGCCGGCCGACCACCGCAGACCCGATCAGCTCGAGCCGCCCGGTTTCCTCGTCCGCCCTGGTGTGCCTGATCACGATGAAGATGCTCATCAGGCCCAGGCCCACACCGCCCAGCGCGGCGTCGCGCCACGCGGTCAGGGACCCGAGCGACGTGCCGTACAGCGGACCGTACAGCGACAGCAGCGCCGGGTTGTGCCCGGCCGTGGTGATGAACTCGAGCCGGACGCCCGTGGTCGGGTAGAGCTTGCCGAGCCCGTACACGCTCGCCGCCACGAACGCGGTCAGCGCGTAGATCCAGATCACCAGCATGATCCGGTCACGGCGGAACGCCAGCTTGGTCAGCGCTCCGGCGCCGGTCAGCGTGGTCACGCCGGCACTCCGTCCCGGTCGGCCGGCGCCGGCCCGTCGTTAGCCGGCCCGCGACCGGCGTGCTCGCGACTCACCGGACCGTCGCCGGCGTAATGCCGCAGGAAGAGCTCCTCGAGCGTCGGCGGCTGGCTGGTCAGGCTGCGAACGCCGCTGGCGCTGAGGAGCCTGAGCAGGCCGTCAAGCTTGTCGGTGTCGACCTCGCAGCGCACCCGGCAGCCCTCGATGTCCAGGTCATGCACGCCGGGCAGCCGGTCGAGCCCCTCCGGCGGCCTGGCCAGCTCGGCCGAGATCGAGGTCCTGGTCAGGTGCCGCAGGTCGGACAGGGTGCCGGACTCCACAGCCCGGCCGCGCCTGATGATGGTGACGCGGTCGCAGAGCGCCTCCACCTCGGACAGGATGTGGCTGGACAGCAGGACCGTGCGCCCGCGCTCGCGCTCCTCCTCGATGCAGCCGCGGAAGGCGGCCTCCATCAGCGGATCCAGGCCGGCGGTGGGCTCGTCGAGCAAGAGCAACTCGACGTCGGAGGCGAGCGCGGCGATCAGCGCGACCTTCTGCCGGTTGCCTTTGGAGTACGCCCGCGCCCTGACTGTCGGATCGAGCTCGAAACGCTCGACCAGGCTGGCCCGCCGCTGTGCGTCCAGCCCGCCGCGGAGCCGGCCGAGCAGGTCGATCACCTCGCCGCCGGTGAAGTTCGGCCACAGGTTCACGTCGCCGGGCACGTAGGCGAGCCGGCGATGCAGGGCCGTCGCCTCGCTCCACGGGTCGCCGCCAAGGAGCGTGGCCGAGCCGCCGTCCGCGCGCAGCAGGCCGAGCAGGATCCGGATCGTGGTGGTCTTACCCGCGCCATTGGGGCCGAGGAACCCGTGCACCTCGCCGGTCGCCACGTTCAGGTCAAGGCCGTCGAGCGCGACGACCTTGCCGTAGGCCTTG
>JADGPC010000506.1 GCA_017882645.1 Streptosporangiales bacterium
AGCGCCTGGCCGACCGCGGCCTGACCCTGGCCGGCGGCCGCAGGAGCGGTGCCGTGCTGGCCCTCGCCGGGCCGCCCGGAGTCGGCAAGACCTCGCTCGGCGAGTCGGTGGCCCGCGCGATGGGCCGCAAGTTCGCCCGCGTGGCACTCGGCGGCGTCCGGGACGAGGCGGAGATCCGCGGCCACCGCCGCACCTACGTCGGCGCACTGCCCGGCCGGATCGTCCGGGCCATCCGCGAGGCCGGCTCGATGAACCCGGTCATCCTTCTCGACGAGGTCGACAAGGTCGGCGCCGACTACCGCGGCGACCCGACGGCGGCCCTGCTGGAGGTGCTCGACCCGGCGCAGAATCACACCTTCCGCGACCACTACCTCGAGGTCGAGCTCGACCTGTCCGATGTCCTGTTCATCGCCACGGCCAACGTCGCCGACGCGATCCCCGAGCCGCTCCTGGACCGGATGGAGCTGATCCGCCTGGACGGCTACACCGAGGACGAGAAGCTCACCATCGCCCGCGACCACCTCCTCACCCGCCAGCTAGAGCGAGCCGGCCTGGAGCCGTCGGAGGTCGAGTTCACCGACGACGCCTTCCGCCGCCTGGCTACCGAGTACACCCGAGAAGCGGGAGTCCGCTCCCTCGAGCGCTCCATCGCCCGTGTCCTGCGCAAGTTCGCCGCGAAACTTGCGACGAACCCTGCGGACGACACGGGCGCGATGTCCGGCGTTGCGGAGCCTGCCGGCATCGCGTCTGCGTCGCCCGCTGGCCCCGAGCCAGGTCTTCCCGTGGTGATCGCCGAGCAAGACCTGCCTTCCTACCTTGGCCAGCCGAGGCACACCCCCGAGTCGGCCGAACGCACCGCCGTCCCCGGCGTGGCCGCCGGACTGGCCGTCACCGGCGCGGGCGGCGACCTGCTGTTCATCGAGGCGTCGCTGGCCGACGCCGCGAGCGGCGGCACCGGCGTCACGCTCACCGGCCAGCTCGGTGACGTGATGAAGGAGTCGGCCCAGATCGCGCTCTCGTACCTGCGCTCCAACGGCCCCGGACTCGGGCTGCCGGTCAGCGAGCTAGCCGAGCGCGGCGTGCACCTGCACGTCCCGGCGGGCGCGGTGCCGAAGGACGGGCCGAGCGCGGGCATCACGATGACCACGGCGCTGGCCTCGCTCCTGTCGGGGCGGCTGGTCAGGGCCGACGTCGCGATGACCGGCGAGGTCTCGCTCACCGGACGGGTGCTGCCGATCGGCGGGCTGAAGCAGAAGCTGCTCGCCGCGCACCGCGCCGGGATCACGACCGTGCTCATCCCGGCCCGCAACGAGCCCGATCTGGACGACGTGCCGGAGAAGGTGCGCACCGCGCTGACGATTCACCCGGTCAGCGACGTACGCGAGGTGCTCGACCTGGCCCTGGAGCCGGCCGCCGCCGCGGCCGCTGCCACCGACCCCGACCGCCCGGCCGCGATCGCGGCCTGACACCAGCCCGTGCGCGCGGATGGTTCTCAGCCAATTTGGCTGAGAACCATACGCGACGTTGCCATTTGGTAAACAGTGGACCATGGCTGGTCAGTCTGGCGAGCGTGGCACACACCTCCGGCGCGGCTGGGTCCGGCTGCCCGGCCTGACCGAGATCCGCCACTACCGGCGGCCGTGGCTCCGCGGTGACCTGCTCGCCGGCCTCACCGTCAGCGCGTACCTGATCCCGCAGGTACTGGCCTACGCCGGGGTCGCCGGGCTGCCGCCGGTGGCCGGTCTCTGGGCGGCAGCGCCGCCGCTGGTCATCTACGCGCTGCTCGGCTCGTCGTGGTCGCTGTCGATGGGGCCAGAGTCGTCTACCGCGCTGATAACCGCGGTCGCGATCGGACCGCTCGCGGCGGGCAGCCCAGCCAGGTACGCGGCGCTGGCGAGTACCCTCGCGCTGCTCGTCGGGCTCCTCGCCGTGATCGCGGGACTGGCGCGGCTCGGCTTCATTGCCGACCTGCTGTCGCGGCCGGTGCTCGTCGGCTACATGGCCGGCCTGGCCGCCATCATGATCGCCGGGCAGCTAGGCCGGGTAACCGGCGTGCCAGTCGAAGGCAGTACCTTCCTTAGCCAGATCGTGTCGTTCGGCCGGAACATCGCCAGCATCCAGCCGGCTACCACGCTGCTCGCCGCCGGCGTGCTGGCCTTCCTGTTCCTGGTGAGCGCCCGCTGGCGCGCGGTGCCGGGCGCGCTGATCGCGGTCGTCGCCGCGACGGTCGTGGTCTGGGCATTCGGCCTGACCAGCCATGGGGTGGCGGTGGTGGGTGGGATCCCGTCCGGACTGCCCCCTGTAAGCCTGCCGGATCTGCGCCCGGCTGACCTCCGCGAACTGATCGGCCCGGCCTTCACCGTGCTCGTGATCGCGTTCAGCGACGTCGTGCTGACCGGGCGGGCGTTCGCGCGGCGGGGCGAGGGGATCAATGCCAATCAGGAGTTGCTTGCGCTTGGCGCGTCCAACGTCGCGGTCTCGCTCCTGCGGGGCTTCCCGGTCAGCAGCAGCGCGAGCCGGACGGCGCTCGGCCAGGCGGCGGGCAGCCGCACCCAGCTGTACTCGGTGACCGCGGCCGCGGTGCTGCTCGCGGTACTCGCGTTCGGGCATGGCGTGCTCGCCAAGTTCCCGGTCGCGGCGCTCGGGGCGCTGGTGATCTTCGCCGCTGTCCGGCTCATCGACGTCACGGTGCTGCGGCGGCTGTTCGTGTTCAGGCGGCGCGAATTCATGATCGCTATCGCGGCCTGCGCCGGCGTGCTGGCGTTCAATATCCTCTACGGAGTCCTGGTTGCCATCGCGATCTCGGTCGCCGAGCTGCTGATCAGGGTGGCCCGGCCGCACGACGCGATACTCGGCCAGGTGCCGGGGCTGGCCGGGATGCACGACGTGGACGACTACCCGAGCGCGAGCACGATCGGTGGCCTGGTCGTCTACCGCTACGACGCGCCGCTCTTCTTCGCTAACGCGGAGGATTTCAGGCGCCGGGCCCTGGCGGCGGCCGCAAGCGAATCACCCCTGCGGTGGTTCGTGCTCAACGTCGAGGCCAATGTCGAGGTCGACTTCACCGCGCTCGAGGCCGTCGAGTCAGTGCGCGACGAGCTGACCAGCGGCGGCGTCATCTTCGCCCTTGCCCGCGTCAAGCAGGATCTGCTGGCCGAGCTGACGTCGTTCGGCCTGGCCGGCAAGATCGGGGATGACCTGATCTTCGCCACCCTGCCGACAGCCGTCGAGGCCTACCGCCGGTGGGCAGCCCGGCCCCAGGCCGAGCCAGATTCCTGACTCACCGGGCGCGCTGACGGGCTCAGTTGATGCGGCGGTCGTAACCGTCCCAGTAGGTGGCGCGCAGCTTGAACTTCTGCAGCTTGCCGGTCGCCGTCCTGGCCAGCGAGTCCCGCATCTCCACCGACCTCGGGCACTTGAAGTGGGCCAGTTTGGACCGGCAGAACTCGATCAGCTCGGCCTCGGTGACCTCGTGCCCGGGCCGGACCACGACCAGCGCCTTGACGGTCTCGCCCCACTTCGGGTCGGGAATCCCGATCACCGCGGCCTCGGCCACGGCCGGGTGCTGGTACAGGCAGTCCTCGACCTCGACCGAGCTGACGTTCTCGCCCCCTGAGATGATCACGTCCTTCTTGCGGTCCGAGATGACCAGGTACTCGTCGGGGTCGATGTGACCCTCGTCGCCGGTGTGGAAGAAGCCGTCGACCAGCACCTTGGCTGACTCTTCCGGCTGCTCCCAGTAGCCGGCGAAGACATGGTTCGACCGGGCCAGTACCTCGCCCGAGCCGTCGGTCGCGATCTGCACGCCGACCGCGGGCACTCCGGCCCTGGACTGGAGCCTGGCCCGCTCGGCGGCCGGCAGGTCGTCCCACTCGGCCGGGCGGCGGTTCATCGTGAGCAGCGGCGCGGTCTCGGTGAGGCCGTAGATCTGGATGAACTCCCAGCCGAGCTCGGCCTCGACCCGCTCGATCGTCTTCGACGGCGGCGGCGCGCCAGCGACGACGATCCGGACCTGGTCCCGGCCTGGTATCGGCTGGGACGCCGCCCGCCGGGTGCCGGCGGCGTCCAGGATCGCGGCGACCACGGCGGGTGCGCCGCACATCAGCGTCACGCCGTGCTCGTCGATCCGGCGCAGCAGTTCCTCGCCGTCGATCTTCCGCACCACGACCTGCGGCACGCCCATCGCGGTCACCGCGTACGGCATCCCCCAGCCGTTGCAGTGGAACATCGGCAGCGTGTGCAGGTAGACGTCGCGGTCGGTGACCGTCGTCTGCCAGCCGAAGACCGCCGCGTTCAGCCAGCAGTTGCGATGAGTCAGCTGCACGCCCTTGGGCCGCGCCGTGGTGCCGCTCGTGTAATTGATGCTCGCCGTCGCGTCCTCGTCCGGCTCCCAGAACGCGGGCTCGGCGTCATCGGGCGCTTCCGCGAAAAGCTGCTCGTCGTCCACGCCGTCGAGCACGATCCGGTGCCTGGCCTTGACGTCGTGCAGCGCCTCATCCGACTCCGGGTCGACCAGCAGCACCGACGCGCCCGAGTGCTCGACGACGTAGCGGACCTCATCGGCGTTGAGCCGGTAGTTGATCGGCACCAGGACCCGGCCGTACCCGCTGATCCCGTAGAACAAGATCCCGAACCGGGCGGCATTGGGGCTGACGATGGCGACCCGCTCGCCGTGCCCCACGCCCAGCTGGTCAAGCGCGATCGCCACCCCGCGCGCCCGCCGCTCCAGCGAGCGGTAGGTGATCGTCCCGAGGGTCCCTGCCGTGCCCGGCTCGTCGATCAGCGCCGGCCGGTCGGGGTAGACCAGGGCGCCCCGGCGGAGAAAGTCGGAAACAGTAAGCGGCACCTTCATGATCAGCTCCAAGAGTTGGATGATTCCCCGATCTTGCGCTAGAGGCCGCTCGCAGGCAACCGGCCCGGTGAATCGGCCCGGTGAATCGGCCCGGTGAATCGGCCCGGTGAATCGGCCCGGTGAATCGGCCCGGTGAATCGGCCCGGTGAATCGGCCCGGTGAATCGGCC
>JADGPC010000507.1 GCA_017882645.1 Streptosporangiales bacterium
CAGCTGGTTCCTGCTCGACTACGCCTATTACGGGAACACGATCTCCACGCCGCAGATCCTGGCGCTGATCTCGCCGACCGCGTCCACCATGACGAAGATCGGCATTCAGCTCGGCATCTTCGTCGTCGCCGCCGTGCCCGGCTATATTCTCGGCATCGCGCGGATCGACCGCATCGGCCACCGGCGGCTGCAGCTCTGGGGCTTCGTGATGATGGCCGCGTGCTTCGGCTTCATCGCGATCGTGCCCGGGATGACGACGCTGGTCCTGCCCTTCCTGGCGGTCTACGGACTCAGCTACTTCTTCACCGAGTTCGGCCCGAACATGACCACGTTCGTGATGCCGAGCGAGCTGTTCCCGGTCTCCGTACGTGCCACCGGGCATGGCATCTCAGCCGGCATCGGCAAGTTGGGCGCGTTCATCGGCGTGTTCCTGTTCCCGGTCCTGCAGACCTCGCTCGGGCTGCGCGGCACGCTCCTGCTCACCGCCGGCGTATCCGTCGCCGGCGCGCTGCTGACCCTCGTCCTGCCTGAGCCGTCGGGCCGGACCCTGGAAGAGATCTCCGGCCACGTCGATCAGGAGACCGCCGCCGCCACCGTCCTGGCCAAGGGAGCGGCCTGAGCGCTGGCATTCAGGCCGGCGCCCCGCCCCGTCCCGCCCCGTCCCTGAACCTCGTGACACCCGCGAGCAGCGCCGGGTCGGACAGGCTCGCCATGCCGTGCGCGAACTCGCCGGCCATCGCCGCGTCATGATCGACACTGACCGACTCGATCGCCGACATCCGGTCATGCCGCAGGCACGCCTGCGGCAGTGCGGCAAGCTCGGCCGCTAGCCGTTCCGCGGCCTGCCGGGCACCTCCGCGCGGCACGACCCGGCTGACCAGCCCGATTTCCAGCGCTTCGGAGGCGGGCACCGCGCGCCCGGTGAGGATCAGGTCCAGCGCCCGGCCGAGTCCGATGAGCTGCGGCAGCCTGACCGTGCCGCCGTCGATCAGCGGCACCCCCCACCGGCGGCAGAACACGCCGAAGACCGCATCGTCCTCCGCGACGCGCAGGTCGCACCAGATCGCGAGCTCAAGCCCGCCGGCGACCGCATGACCGGCCACGGCCGCGATCACCGGCTTGGACAACCGCATCCTGGTCGGCCCCATCGGCCCGTCCCCATCGGCAGCCGTCCGGTTTCCGTCGGCCGTCCCAACGGCCCGCAAGTCAGCCCCCGCGCAGAACGTCCCGCCCGCCCCGTACAACACCGCCACCGCGGCATCAGGATCAGCGTCAAAATCCCGGAAGGCATCTGCCAGCGCGACGGCCGTCGGCCCGTCCACAGCATTCCGCACCTCGGGCCGGTCGATGACCACCGTCGTCACCGGCCCTGACCGCTCGACCCGCACGCTCATGGCCCGCACTCCAGGGTTAACGGCGATTCAGCCGACCCGCCAGGTATCGGCACCAGCGAGCAGCGCCTCGAGATCGCCCTCGCCCTGCCGCGCGCGCGCCGCGTCGATCTGCGCCGACATCGCGTCGTCGTAGGTCGCCCGCTCGACGTCCCTGAAGATCCCGATCGGGGTATGCGCGAAGTCCGTACGGTCGAGCCTGCTCAGCGCGAACGCATACGACGGGTCGGCCGCGTGCGCGTCGTGCACGAGCAGCGAGCCATCCGCTGCCGTCTGCGCCGGAACCACTTCGAGCGACCCGAGCGGCCCGAACCGCAGGCCGTGCTCACGGTCGGCCCCGAGCCGGACCGGCTGCCCGTGCTCCAGCCTGATCACGTGCTCGTCGCGCGCTCCCGGCTCGGTCACCGGCGCGAACGCGTCGTCGTTGAAGATCGGGCAGTTCTGGTAGATCTCGACGAACGCCGTGCCGCGGTGGTCGGCCGCTGCGCGCAGCACGCTGGTCAGGTGCTTGCGGTCGGAGTCGATGGTCCGCGCCACGAAGCTGGCCTCGGCACCCAGCGCCAGCGACAGCGGGTTGAACGGGGTGTCGAGCGACCCGTACGGCGTGGACTTGGTCACCTTGCCCTGCTCCGAGGTGGGCGAGTACTGACCCTTGGTCAGCCCGTAGATCCGGTTGTTGAAGAGCAGGATCTTGACGTTGACGTTGCGGCGCAGCGCGTGGATCAGGTGGTTGCCGCCGATCGACAGCGCGTCGCCGTCGCCGGTGATCACCCAGACCGACAGATCCTGGCGGGAGGCGGCCAGGCCGGTCGCGATCGCCGGGGCGCGGCCGTGGATCGAGTGCAGCCCGTAGCTGTTCACGTAATACGGCAGCCGCGACGAGCAGCCGATGCCCGAGACGATGACGAGGTTCTCTTTCGGCACCTGGAGCTCAGGCAGGAACGACTGGAACGCCGCCAGGATGGCGTAGTCGCCGCAGCCCGGGCACCACCTGACTTCCTGGTCGGACTTGAAGTCCTTCATCGTCGCCTTGGCGTCGGACTTCGGGACCAGGGTCAGCGACGCCAGCCGGTGCCCGGCGTGTCCCGCGCCGGTCTCCGGTCCGTCGATCGGCCTAGACATTGGAGATCACATCCTGGATCACGCCGCTCAGCTCGGCCGCCCGGAACGGCAGCCCGCGGACGCGGTTGTAGGAGATAACGTCGCACAGGAACCGGCCGCGCAGGACCAGCGCGAGTTGCCCGGTGTTGATCTCCGGGACCAGCACCTTGTCGTACTGCTTCAGCACGTCGGCCAGGTTGGCCGGGAACGGCGACAGGTGCCGCAGGTGGGCCTGGGCGATCGAGCCGCCTGCCAGCCTGACCCGCCGGACTGCCGCGCCGATCGAGCCGAACGTCGAGCCCCAGCCGAGAACGAGCACCCGGGCGCTGCCGTCGGGGTCGTCCACCTCGAGCGGCGGGATGTCGGCCGCGATGCCGTCGATCTTGGCCTGCCGGAGCCTGACCATCTTGTCGTGGTTATCGGGGTCGTAGGAGATGTCACCCGACCCGTCGGCCTTCTCGATCCCGCCGACCCGGTGCTCAAGCCCGGGCGTGCCGGGGATCGCCCACGGCCTGGCCAGCGTCCGCGGGTCGCGCTGGAACGGCAGGAACGGCTTCCGGCCGGCCGCCTCGTCGCCGGCTTGCGGAGCCGGAGCGAACGAGAACTCGGCCCGCAGGTCCGGCAGGTCGGCCACCTCGGGGATCCGCCACGGCTCTGACCCGTTCGCCAGGTAGCCGTCGGACAGGATGACCACCGGCGTCCGGTACTTCACGGCGATCCTCGTCGCCTCGAGCGCCGTGGTGAAGCAGTCGCCGGGAGTCGCCGGGGCCAGCACGACCAGCGGCGACTCGCCGTTGCGGCCGTACAGGGCCATCAGCAGGTCGGCCTGCTCCGTCTTGGTCGGCATGCCCGTGGACGGGCCGGCCCGCTGGATGTCGCAGACGATGAGCGGCAGTTCCACGGCGACGGCCAGGCCGATGGTCTCGGCCTTCAGGCACATGCCGGGCCCGGACGTGGTGGTGACGCCGAGCGCCCCGCCGAACGCGGCGCCGAGCGCCGCGCCCACGCCGCTGATCTCGTCCTCGGCCTGGAAGGTGCGGATGCCGAACCGCTTGTACTTCGACAGCTCATGCAGGATGTCGGAAGCCGGGGTGATCGGATAGGACCCGAGGAACATCGGCAGGCCAGCTAGCTGTGCCGCCGTGACCAGGCCATTCGCCAGCGCGGTGTTGCCGGTGATGTTGCGGTACTGGCCGGGCGGCAGGGTGGCGGGCTTAATCTCGTACTGGACCGAGAACTCCTCGGTCGTCTCGCCGTAGTTCCAGCCGGCCTGAAAGGCGGCGACATTGGCCTTCATGATCTCGGGCTTGCTCGCGAACTTGGTCTCGAGGAAGCGCAGCGTCCCGTCGGCGGGCCGGTTATAGAGCCAGCACAGCATGCCGAGGGAGAACATGTTCTTCGCGCGCTCGGCATCCTTCTTGCTGATGTCGTAGCCCTCGAGCGCCTTGACCGTCACCGAGGTGATCGGGATCGCGTGCAGCTGGTAGCCGGACAGCGAGCCGTCTTCGAGCGGGTTGGCCTCGTAGCCGACCTTGACCAGGTTCCGCTTCGTGAACTCGTCGGTGTTGGCGATGATGTCGGCACCGCGCGGCAGGTCGAGGAGGTTCGCCTTCAGCGCGGCCGGGTTCATCGCCACCAGCACGTCGGGTGCGTCGCCCGGGGTGAGGATGTCATGGTCGGCGAAGTGCAGCTGGAAGCTCGACACGCCCGGCAGGGTGCCGGCCGGAGCGCGGATCTCGGCCGGGAAGTTGGGCAGCGTCGACAGGTCATTGCCGAACGACGCCGTTTCCTGGGTGAACCTGTCCCCGGCGAGCTGCATGCCGTCACCGGAGTCACCGGCGAACCTGATGATTACCCGGTCAAGCTGCTGGACTTGCTTGGTCACAGTGGAGTGCCTCCTCTGTGCGCCGAGGTCGCGCACGCGGTGCGGCGACGGCGTATTCGCTCAGGCGCGAAACCCCGGCGGGGCCGAGCGCGTGTGATTTGTGAACAGCTGTCTACATTTATCGCTTACGACAACGCGCCGCGAGCGTAATCTAATCCGTCGGCTAGCAGCCGAAGCCTGCCTGCCGACCGGTTGTGAAGGTGTCGTTCCGAGGCCTCGCCATGACGGCGGACGGGGGGCGTGCACCTGAGCTGCATTCTATTACTTGATGGCGCCAGTTGGCGCGACCACTGTCACATGCGATCGACGCGCCACCGCAAGATTAGATTACCTGCCTGACCATCGTGTTACGACTCGACTTCGATTACGCAGCGTGTCAACCACTTGACTCTGCGGAGCGTCATACTCCCGTCATGAGTTTCTGCTCGAGGAGGCCGCGGCCACATGACTGATCTCGCTCAGGGGCAACTAGCCAGCGCAGGCATCGCGATCCCCAGCCCGTTGAGCATCCGCCCGCGGGCACAGTCCGCCACGGCAGACTCCGGGCGGGCGATGGCCAGGGCGGTACTCGACGACGCGCTGAGCGGAGTCGAACTGACCGCCGTCGACCGGCGGTTCCTGTCCCGGCTCAGTCAGTGGGACAAGCGGAACGCGACCACGGTCGCGTCGCTCATCGGCCGCGCCAGGCAGGTCGGCCGCTGCGAGGCCCTGACCGGCGAGCAGCTGGAGACGGTCCTGTCCGCGCTGATCGACGCGTTCGCTTACCGGACGTCGGGCGCGGCGTCGGAAGGCTGCTGGGACTGCGCGAACCGGGCCAGCGGGCTGTGCGCCGAGCACGCCATGGACGCCGAGCGCGCCCACGCGTTCGCCGAGCTGGCCGCGATCCTGGCTGGCGCGGTGACGCGCCCGGCCCGGCCCAGCCTTGATGCGGTCGCCGGTTTCGAGCGCCGCGCAGCCGTCGCCTCGTAGCGCGGCGCAGCCGTCGCCGCTCGTCGGCGTCTTCATGATCGTGGCGAGTTCTCGTGCTACAG
>JADGPC010000508.1 GCA_017882645.1 Streptosporangiales bacterium
CGTCAGCAGATAGGTCACCGCGGCAGCGACGAGCAGGGTCAGGCCGTACTCGCGCACCGCGCCCACCAGGTCCGGCGATCGTCAGGCATCACGACAACTGTATGGCACCCCGGACAACGGCGATGTCGGCGCTGTCCCATTCAGTCCGGGCCCATCGCCACGGCGGCAACCTCGCGCAGCCGCCCGATCGGGACGACGCCGGTGCGGAGCAGCCGCGGCATGTCCCCGGTCAGGTCCACGATCGTGGACGGCACGTCGGCCTTGCAGGGTCCGCCGTCCAGGTAGACCTCGACCAGGTCGCCCAGCTGCTCGCGGGCGCCGGTGGCGGTGATGGCGGCCGGCTGGCCGGTCTGGTTCGCGCTGCTGACCGCCATCGGCCCGGTCTGCGCGAGCAGTTCGAGTGCCACCGGATCCTGCGGCATCCGCACGGCGACGGTGCCCTTGGTCTCACCCAGGTCCCATTTCAGCGACCGGCTTGACCGGCAGATCAGGGTGAGTCCGCCCGGCCAGAACTCGTCGATCAGCTCCTGACCGTAAGGGCCGAGATCCTCGACGAGCGCGCTGGCGGCCCGCACTGACCCGACGAGCACGGGCGGCGGCATATCCCGGCCGCGGCCCTTGGCGGCGAGCAGGCTGTCCACGGCGGTCGGCCGGAAGGCGTCGGCACCGATCCCGTAGACCGTGTCGGTCGGCAGCACGACCAGGGCCCCCTTGAGCACGGCCGACGCGGCCGACGCCAGGCCCGCGGCCCGCTGCGCCTCGTCGCCGCAGTCGTAAGTCTCACTCATGTGTTGTCTCTCCAGTTCGGCTGGTGGATCATCATTCCACGAGCCGGGACCGTCGCGGGTGCCGCTCCGCCGTGGCCGGCTTACGGCCAGATGGCGGTGACGAAGCGGTCGAGGCCGGCCAGGTCGGCGTGATTGCGGGTTTCCTTCCAGCCGGCCTCCTCGGCGAACACCCAGTACACCCCGGCGCCCTGCGGCGCGCCGTGCTCGACGGCCACCCGGCCGCCCGGGCGCAGTAGCCGCCTCGCGACCTGCTCCAGGACGCGGATCGCGGCCAGCCCGTCGGCACCGGAGAACAGCGCGGCCGACGGCTCGTACTCACCGACCTCGGGCGGGACGAGCGCGCCGACCGGAATGTACGGCGGGTTGCTGATCACCAGGTCGACGGTGCCGTCAAGCTCAGGCAGCGCCGAGCTGAAGTCGCCCGGGTGCAGGCTGACCCGGCCGGCGGTATGCGGTGCGGCCGCGAAGCAGCGCGCGATGTTCCGCTCGGTCCACTCCCGGGCCAGCGGGTCGCCCTCCACGGCATGGACCCGCGCCCTCGGCACCTCCTGTGCGATGGCGAGCGCGATCGCACCCGATCCGGTTCCCAGATCAGCGACAACGGGCTCCGCGACGTCCATCTCGGTCAGCCGGTCGATCGCCCACCCGGTCATGACCTCAGTTTCCGGACGCGGCACGAAGACACCGGGACCGACCTCGAGATCCAGGTACCTGAAGTACGCCATGCCCGTGATGTGCTGCAGCGGCTCGCGCGCCTCGCGGCGCGCCACGTCGTCCCAGAACCTCGGGTCGAAGTCAGCGTCGGCCACCAGGTTGAGCTGGCTCCTGGTCACGCCGTGCCGGTGCGCGGCCATCAGCTCGGCGTCGGCGCGCGGCGACTCGACCCCTGCTTCGGCCAGCCGAGTGACGGCGATGGCGATCTCGGTCATCAGCAAGCTCATCGGCTGGCTACTATCACTGGACCGCCATCACCATCACCGCGCAGCGGCCATCTTGTCCGCTCGGTCGGCGTCTACCAGGGCGCCGATGACCGCGTCAAGGTCGCCGTCGAGCACCTGGTCAAGGTTGTAGGCCTTGAAGCCGACCCGGTGGTCGGAGATCCGGTTCTCCGGGTAGTTGTAGGTCCTGACCCGCTGCGACCTGTCGACGGTTGAGACCTGGCTGCGGCGCTCGGCCGAGGCCAGGGCGTCCGCCTGTTCCTGCGCGGCCGTGAGCAGCCTGGCCCGCAGGATGCGCAGCGCGGCTTCCTTGTTCTGCAGCTGGCTCTTCTCGTTCTGGCACGAGACGACGATCCCGCTCGGCAGGTGCGTGATCCGCACGGCCGAGTCCGTCGTGTTCACGCTCTGGCCGCCTGGGCCGGACGAGCGGAACACGTCGATCCGCAGGTCGTTCGGGTCAATGCTGACCTCGACGGGGTCGGCTTCCGGCATGACCAGGACGCCTGCGGCCGAGGTATGGATCCGGCCCTGCGACTCGGTCACGGGAACCCGCTGCACCCGGTGCACGCCGCCTTCGTACTTCAGCAGCGACCAGGCGCCGTCGGGGGTCCCGGCCAGGATGCCGCGGCCCGCGGCCTTGACCGCCACGGTCACGTCCTTGTAGCCGCCGAGCCCGGTGACGGTGGCATCCAGGATCTCGGTCTTCCAGCCCTGCCGCTCCGCGTACCGCAGGTACATGCGCAGCAGGTCAGCTGCGAACAGCGCCGACTCATCGCCGCCCTCCCCCGCCTTGACCTCCAGGATGACGTCCTTGGAGTCAAGCGGGTCCCGCGGCACCAGCAGGTGCTCAAGCCGCTGCTCAAGCTCTTCCCGGCTCCGGCCGAGCTGCTGAGCCTCGGCCGCGAACGACGGATCCTCGCCCGCTAGCTCGACCGCGGCGGCCTCGTCATCGCTGACCGACCGCCACTGGGAGTACGCATGGACGATCGGGGTGAGCTCGCTGTACCGCCTGCCTAGCGCCCTGGCCCTGTCCTGGTCAGCGTGCACGGCCGGATCGGACAGGTCACGCTCGAGCTGGGCATGCTCGGCGGCGAGGTCGGCAAGCCGTTCCAGCATTGCTTACCTCCTCGTTAGGTCTAACCGCGAGCCCAACCGGATCCCGGTCACGCGCGCCTCAGCTGCCCGGCGTCGGGCATGCGTATGCCTGGCCGCCAGGGCGGCCAGGCAACTGGATCGGCAGCGGGTCTACTTGGCCTGCTGCTTGCCGAACCGGCGCTCGAACCTGGCGACGCGGCCGCCTGTGTCGAGGATCTTCTGCTTGCCGGTATAGAACGGGTGGCAGCTCGAGCAGACGTCGGCGTGAATCTGTCCGTTCTTCGCCGTGCTGCGGGTCGTGAAGGTACTCCCGCACGTGCAGGTTACCTGCGTCACCACGTAGTTCGGGTGAATGTCGCGCTTCATGTTTCTCCTGGTTCCGTCGGTCGCCGGGTCGCCTGCGGCGCTGCGCGCCGCGGACGTGAACCGGTACCGCACTTGTCAGCACACCAGTGTGCCACAACGTCAACAGGCCGGCAGGCCCGTCGATTCCCGCTGCCTGGCCAGCCGGCCGGGCAACGCGCTCAGGTGCGGGCGGCCGCGAATCCGGGCCGCCCGCTCCTGGCGGAAGGCGTCGCTAAGAGGCCACCGTGGTCTTCTGCACGTGCAGCAGGAATTCGGCGTTGCTCTTGGTCTCCTTCATCCGCTCCATCAGCACCTCAAGCGCCTGCTGCGGCTCGAGCGCGTGCAGGACGCGGCGCAGCTGCCAGACGATCTTGAGTTCCTCGGGCGTCATGAGCAGTTCTTCCTTGCGGGTGCCCGACGCGTCGACGTCGATCGCGGGGAAGATCCGCTTGTCGGCGAGCTCGCGGCGGAGCCGCAGCTCCATGTTGCCCGTGCCCTTGAACTCCTCGAAGATGACCTCGTCAGCCCGCGAGCCGGTCTCGATCAGTGCCGTGGCCAGGATGGTCAGCGACCCGCCATGCTCGATGTTGCGCGCCGCGCCGAAGAACCGCTTCGGCGGATACAGGGCGGTGGAGTCCACGCCACCTGACATGATCCGGCCGCTGGCCGGGGCGGCCAGGTTGTAGGCCCGGCCCAGCCTGGTGATCGAGTCGAGCAGCACGACGACGTCATGCCCCATCTCGACCAGCCGCTTGGCCCGCTCGATGGCCAGCTCGGCGACCATCGTGTGGTCCTCGGCCGGCCGGTCGAAGGTCGAGTGGATCACCTCGCCCTTGACCGAGCGCTGCATGTCGGTGACCTCCTCAGGCCGCTCGTCCACAAGGACGACCATGAGGTGGCACTCCGGGTTGTTATTGGTGATGGCGTTGGCGATCGCCTGCAAGATCATCGTCTTGCCTGCCTTCGGCGGCGAGACGATCAGACCGCGCTGGCCCTTGCCGATCGGGCTGATCAGGTCGATGATCCTGGTGGTCATGATGGTCGGGTCGGACTCGAGGCGCAGCCGCTGCTGCGGGTAGAGCGGGACCAGCTTGGAGAAGTCGGCCCGGTTCTTCGACTCTTCCGGGTCGAGGCCGTTGACCTTGTCCAGCCGGACCAGGGCGTTGAACTTCTCCCGCCGCTCCCCGTCACGTGGCTGGCGAATGGCGCCCTCGATCACGTCGCCCTTGCGCAGGCCGTGCCTGCGGACCTGGGACAGCGAGACATACACGTCGTTCGAGCCGGGCAGGTACCCGGTCGTGCGGACGAAGCCGTAGTTGTCGAGGACGTCGAGGATGCCCGCGATCGGGATCAGCACGTCGTCCTCGGAGATCACCGGCTCGGCCTCGCTGCCGCCGCCGCGCTCCCGGCGCCGGTTCGTGCCGCCCTGGCTCCGGTTACGGAACCGGTCCCGGTCCCTGCTCCGGCGGCTCTGCCCGTCCCGGTCGTCGTCGCGGCCGCTGTCCCGGTAACCCTGGTCGCCGCGGCCCTGCTGGTCACCGCGGCCCTGACCGGAGTCACGCTGCTGGTCGCCACGGCCCTGCTGGTCGCCACGGCCCTGACCGGAGTCGCGCTGCTGGTCGCCACGGTTCTGCTGGTCGCCGCGGCCGGTGTCCCTGGACTGGTCCGAGCCGTCGCTGGCCGCCCTGGCCTGGTCGTCCCGGCGCCCGTTGCCGTTGCGGCTTCGCCGGTCACCACGCTGGCCATCGCGCCGCGACCCTGGGTCGCGCCTGGCCGAGCCAGACTCAGCATCCTGGCCAGCCCCGGCGGTTCCGTCCTGGGCCGGGCCTGAGCCGCCATCGCCGGCTCCGTGCTCGGCAGGCCCGGCTCCGTGCTCGGCGGCCACACCGGCCGAGCCGGCCTGCGAGGCCCGCGCGACGTCGGTGCCGTTGGCCGCTTCGCCGCCCGCCGGGCCAGATCCGCGCTCGGCGACCACCGAACCGTGCGGCTGGCCTGCCGCGGCCGCCGGCGCCGTCCCGGTCACCGGGCCCGACGGCGAATCCGCGCGCAGTCCGGGCGTGTCCTCGCTGACCATGCTGAGCTGGCCTGATCCTTCTGATTCCATGGCGTCCTGCTCAAAGGGGCGGTTAGCGCCGGCTCCCGCAGGCGCGCTCCGCTTGACTGAGTTTCCGTTGGCTTTGCTCTGCTGTCCCCGGTCCTGCAGTGACCGTCCTGCCCCGCTGACGGCCACGGCCGGTCCCGGGCTGGCTGACCCTGTGCTGGCTGGCTGAGTGGCTACTGGCGCCTGGCCGGCCCCGCCGTGCTGCCGGTCCTCGATCGCTGCAATCAGCTGGCCCTTGCGCATCCGGCCGGTGCCGGCAAGGCCAAGTGACTGAGCGAGGCGCTGCAACTCCGGCAGCAGCATGGCCGGCAAACGCCCGCCTCGGGCGGTCCCGCTCGAGGCGGGGTCGGCCGGGCTGCCAGCCCGGGAGCGTGCCGCGCCGGCCTGATCCGCGGAAGACCCCGCCGCGCCAGACTCGGGGCGGGAACCGTCGGCCACATCAGGCGTGGCTCCGTCCTTCGACAACGGCTCCGCCGAGTCGGAGAACAGATTGGTGGTTTCGGTCACAAGGGGTCCTTCCAGGATGTTAGGTCACCAGCTAGCGGCCACAGACCGCTCAGTGCCGTGCGGTTGCCGCTCTCGGCACCGCCCTGATCGGCTAGGCCGGTCATCGTGCAATCCGCAATCTCCCGTACCGACCTGGATACTGCCGGTAGCCGCAAGCATTGCTCGGTCCGGGCAGTGAGCCAGGCGCGTGCTTCGAATGTCTCCCGACAGATGTATGTCACCGAGAGCAACCCGCCACCGCTTACTGCGGAGTTGGACTGACGGGATGCGGATATGCACCTCGCCCCGGGTAGGGGCGCCTGGTGCCTCGCACAGTCTAACACCAACAGCGGTCACGGCATTCCTTCTAGACCTCTGGCCGGGTCCGAGCACTGTTATCGCAGGGCCGAACAGCTTGGGACGCCACCAAAGTTACGAACACTCGACTCCGGAAAGCTCTGGGCCGGCAGAGGCTGCCTCGTAGGTCACTGCCCGGCTCATGGGGGTTGAGCTACGCCGAGATCGTCGGCGCCTTGGGGGCTTACACGCCATGCGATACCCGCTTCACTCACGCTTGAACCTCGGGCCGGGGAAAACATGTTGCCGTCCGTGGCGGTTCAATATCAGGCTGAAATTACAATAACTGGGAGTTTCTGACAAGACCCCGAACGGCCGACACAACTAACTAGCTGGCGCATCACATCCGCGCCGGTGCGGATATGCCGAGGCTGGCCAGACCAGCAGCGAGAACGATACGCGCCGCGTCTGACAATTCAAGCCTAGCCGCCGTCTGCCCACCGGCCGGCACCGCCGGTGCGCCGCTGCCTCGGAACGGCAGCGCCGGGCAGCTGTCCGCGCAGTCCAGCCACGCGCTGGCCAGGTTCTCCAGGTATCCGGCGAGCTCGGCCGGGCGGCGGCGGCGAGCGGCGGCGGCAACACGTTCCGGCAGCCAGGACAGCCTGTCGACGAGCACGAGTTCGGGCTGCATGAGGTTCGGGGCCCGATCGGGCTGCCATTCCGGCCGGTTCGGCGCCAGCCCCAGGTCGACCGCCCAGCGCCGCGCCGAGGCCGCGTCGGCGTGGGCATACCTGACCATCACGAACGGGTTCGCCAGGTCCAGCGGGAGGCCGAGCTGGCCGGTGATCGCCCCGGCTCGCGGCGCGGACGTCCTGGCCAGGGCATACCGGACGGCATCGGCGCCGTGCCGCGCCACCGCGGCAGCGACCGGGCCGCGCCCGGCCTCCGCAACGGGCCTGGGCCGCCCGTCGGCGTCGGCCGTGGTCACCGGCGCCGCGCCGGCGCGGGCCTGCGCTGGCGATTCAGGGGTGAGCTCTCGTTGCGAATCAAAGAAGAGAACCTCGGCCCCAGCAGCATCCGCAAGGCGGCCCGCCAGCGCGTCGCGCTGGGTTCGCCAGGCCTGCACCCAGTCCGGTGCCGTGGCCGGATCCGTCAGCCGGGGCGCGGTGAGCCGGGTGCCGGCCAGCGCGCCGCTCGCCGCGGCCGCCTGGCCCGAGGCGGTGATCCTGGCGGGCAGGGCCGCCAGGCGCGCTGCGGTCACGGTCACGGTCAGGTAGCCGCGGCCGGTCACCCGGGCAGCGCTGATCCAGGGCACCGCGGCCAGCCCGGCCGCCAGGAGCCCGGCGACGGGCTCGGCAGCCAGGCCCGCCAGGCGAGCGAGCGCGAGCGGAAGGGATGTCGCGTACGTTCCTGGACCGCCGCCGGCTCCGGCGGGCGCCGGCCGCCAGGTTCCGGCCGCTGGCAGGCTGGCGGCGCGCGACGGCAGCTCACCCGCGCTGACCATGGCCTGCAGAACGCGGGCGATCTCGGCGCCGATGTCGCCCGGGATCACGGCGGCGAGCCAGTTATCAGTCCGCGTCAGTCGAACGCGGAACTCGGGGCGCCGGCCAGTTCGCGGACCACGCGGATCATCTCCGCCGGGTCGAACGGCTTGGTGAGGTAGGCATCCACGCCCACCTGCCGGCCCCGGTTCCTGTCGTCCTCCTGCGCACGGGCGGTAATCAGGACGACCTTGATGCCTGCCGTGACGGGGTTGCGGCGGAGCTGCGTCGCGGTCACCCAGCCGTCCAGCCTGGGCATCATCACGTCAAGGGTGATCACGTCCGGCTTCACGTCCTCGACCCTGTCCAGGCAGTCCTGACCGTCGACCGCCGTGAAGACCTCGAAGCCCTCGAGGGTCAGGTTTACGGCGATAAGTTGCCTGATGACCTCATCGTCATCAACAACCAGCACCCGCCCGAGTCCCTGTGTCACGGGCGTGAGGCTACCGGGATCGGACGGTCTCACGCTCGCAGATCGAGCACGTGTCCTACATAACCTTGCGACTGGTACCCTTGCTCAGTCCCCCGAAGGACCTGCCTTGGGGGGCATCGATGCGCCAGCCCCCATAGCTCAGGGGATAGAGCAACGGCCTCCGGAGCCGTGTGCGCAGGTTCGAATCCTGCTGGGGGCGC